>JAFDBU010000148.1 GCA_019313095.1 Deltaproteobacteria bacterium
ATATTCTCCACGATAACAATGGCATTATCCACCAGCATCCCGAGTGCCAGGGTCAGACTGAACAGCACAACCATATTCAGGGTGATACCCAAGGCATAGAGTACAGTGAATGACAGGAGCATCGAAAAGGGAATCGCAAGGCTCACCAGGATAGCATTCCTGAGTCCCATGGCATAAAGAATGACAAAGACGACGAGAACCAGGCCCGAGAGAATATTATTCTCAAGATCAGCCACCATGTGCCGGATATCCTTGGCCTTGTCCATGAGCTTGGTAATTTCGGTACCCTTCGGCCAAGTCGGCTGCACCCTTGCCAACAGTTCATCAATGGCATCTGTAATGGCAATGATATTTTCACCGGCACGCTTCTTGACCATGATGTTGACCGCTTCCCTGCCGTTCAACCGCGAGCGGCTGGTTTCATCCTTAAAGCCGTCTACAACCCTGGCAACATCCTTCAAATATATCGGCTGCCCCTGGTGGGTGCCGACAACCAGATGATAGATCTCGTCCGGCTGCGCAAACTCACCGGGAACCCGCAGCTGGAAACGGCCGTCACCCAGGCGGATAACGCCGCCTGAGGTGTTCCTGTTTTCCTGGCTGACAATATCCTGGAGGGCAAAAATCGGAATATTGTAATAAGCCAGTTTCTCGGGAAAAGCCTCTACCCTGATCTCCCGCTCTATCCCGCCTGTCACTTCCGCTTCAAGGACTCCCTGGATCGCCTCGATATCATCTTTGAGGTCATCGGCAATTTCCTTCAAACAGGCTTTGCCGCAGGTGCCTGAAAGGGAAAAAACGACAATGGGAAGTTCGGAAAAATTGACTTCGAAGACACTCGGATCCTCTTCCAGGTCGGCCGGCAATTCATTTTTTGCCTCATCAACACGGTCCTTGACTTTTTGCAGGGCATCATCGATATCGGTGCCGGTGACAAACTCAATATTGATTGAAGAAAGGCCTTCGGAACTGACGGAATGGATTTTCTTCACCCCTTCAAGCCCCTTAAGCTTTTTTTCAATCTCGATGGTAATAGAGGTTTCGATATCCTTAGAAGCGACGCCCTTGTAGCTGGTTGAAACAAAAACATTCGGTATGGTGATATCCGGCTCGCTTTCCCGGGGTAGAACCTTATAGCAATACGTGCCGAATATTAGAATAATGAGGGCCAGCACCAGGACACTTACCCGCTGGCGGACTGCGGTATCAGATATTATCACCTGGTAATCTCCGACGGACTGATGACCTTCTTTACCACGTTTAATTTCTGCCCTGCATCCACGCTGCGCTGACCGACGACTACGACCCGCTGGCCGGATGCAAGACCATCGGTGATCTGGACCTGCCAGCCATCAAGGATCCCGAGCTTAACTTCCTGCAGTTTTGCTACACTGTCTTCATCAAGAAACACAAAATGTTTGTTATCGCGTGAGATCACGGCATACAAAGGTATTGCCAGGGCATCCGGGAATTCATCCTTGATTATTTCAACCCTGGCAAACATACCCGGCAGAATTTCACCTGACTGGTTTTTTACCGTAAGCTCCAGCTTGTAGACCTGGGCTTGAGATTCCGGCGCCACAGCCAGAAAATTCTTCTTTCCGGTTATTTTTTTGTTCTGCAGGGCTTCAATGGTCACTTCAAACCTGTCAATTTTCCTTACTGCATCCACATCTGTTTCCGGGATCCCGACACTCACCTTCACCTGATCAATATCAAGCACAGTGGCCACCGGGTCTCCGACGGCAAGATAAAGGCCTTTTTTGGCTGGAAGTTCATTCACTACTCCCGCAATTGATGACCTGATATAACATCGTTTCAACCGCAGTTCGGCAATGGCCAGCTCTGCCTCCAGGGACTCAACCTCTGCCTTGACAGAATCATATTGCGACTGGGCGATAATTTCCTGGTCATGCAGTCCTGACAAGCGCTTCAGATTTGTCAGGGCCAGATTATATGATGCCTTGATGGAATTTCTGGTATTCTCGTAGTCACTTGCGTCGAGCTGCACAATGAGGTCGCCCTGGTTGACATGTTCCCCCTCCTCGACCAGTACTTCTGCCACCATGCCGCTTACTTCTGCCAGTATGTTCAAATCCTCCCACGGTTCGACCATGCCGGGCAGGTTCAGCCTGTCCCGCAGCAATGCCGGCACAAGTTCCTGCACCACGACGTTGACCGGCGGCCTTTCCTGGCTCACCGCATTGCTCTTTTCTTCCAGGAGCCGATTTTTCTCATTCTTGATCCTGGCACCAAGACCAACGGCGATAAATATTAAAATAAGCAGTATGAGCAGCGGCAGAAATCTGTTCAGGCTTCTTGCGCCCTGGTACTTTACATTCTTTTTTTGCATGTGTTATCCCACCTGAAAGTGATCAATACCCCCTGTCGACAAAAAAAATCATACAAAACTTTACAAGGAAAATCAAATTGTTAGGTATTTATTTCAGATGAAGAATTCTTTTTGCCGGTTATGAAACCAACCACGAATTCCGCATAAAAACAAAAGAACATCCCTGCAACACTCGCACCTGTGGTAATCCAGAAAAGAAAAAGGTGAAGGACCTCTTTTTTGTAAAGGAGCAGGTCAAGCACCAGGAGGATAAAGCCAAGGTGGACCAGAGATGATCCGAGCCGCACCCAGTACCCCTTTTTATGAAAGTTCAGATTCTTACTCCCGGCCAGAGCCAGGATCAGAACTATCACCTGTAAAAAAAGCGAGGCGCTCAGTATTACCAACAGGCTCGTTTTGATATCCGCAAGTTGTGCTGTCAAAACAGCTGTGCCGACCAGCAGAACAGTGCCCCGATTCAACCAGACTGTCGGCAGCAGGCGTTTGGGAACACAGATGCCGAGCAAAAGAATCAGGATAATGATAAATGGCGTGATAAAGGCGTTCATCCTTTCCATATAGGAAAATTTTATTGCCGGAGCCATTTGCTGGATCTGGGCAAATTTAAAATAAAACATGCCGTAAATGCTGATTGCCGAAATTGCGAACAGCACCAGGGCTGTGGCCAAAATCAAATAAAAATCGTACGAGCTTTTACGTCTCATGTCCTTAAATTCTCTCGGATGCTGGCATCTGTTTTATTTCAAACTATCCATAAACTCTTCGTGGCTGGCGGCCTTCTACTGAAACGTATGTTCACCTGGGAAGTAAAAAGAGGTCAGAAAGGTAAAAATCATGGCCAGAAAACATAAAATTCCCAAAAAGGAGGTGAAATACCACATGAACTTTTTGTTCGCATATAGTCGGGTATGCAGGTAAGTGGAAAAGACTGCCCACATCATGAGTGAACTGCAGATCTTCGGGTCCCACCACCAGTTCGGTCCCCATGCCTTGAGGGCCCACGGATATCCAAGCAGCATGCCAAGGGTCAGCATGAAAAAACCGAGCTTTGCATAGTCATAACCGACCTTTTCTATCACCAATTCTCTTTTGACAAGCATGAACACCGATGTGATGAAGATAATGGTAATTGCCCCATAGGACACAAAAAGAAGAGGTGGGTGGAACCACATGTACTCGGCGTTGTAGTAAAATATCATCTTGGGATACAGTCGCATGAAATAACCGGCTTTTGCCATAATTGACTGTCCGGGTGCAAACCAGGGTGCAATTTCCGTAAAAAACTGCGGTAAAGGCGAGGTGAAAGGATCTGCCCAGATATAAAGAATAAAAATCTGCAGTGCAAGAAAGATGTGAAGAATGGCGCGAAAACGGTGGCTCTGCAGACGGAGATGTACCATCAGTGCCATTACGCCGTAACACATGAACCAGAAAAAGTATTTTTCATTCTCAATCCAGACCGGAATCTTGTAACGTGGGGGGGCAGCTGCATCAAGAAGGGGCAGACCGTAACTGCTGCCTTTATTCATCATCGTAAGCTGCTGGTTTATCCAGATCATGAGATTTTCGGGTACTTCAAGAGGCAGTTTCATATAGATCTGCAAATGAAACCAACATATCCAAAGAAATCCTGCCGCAAATAAAAGGTTTATAACAACCAGTAAAACGGTGGAGGATCTCTGGTACCGGGGTGATGAACTGGCGAGGTTCAAAACAGCGGGAAACGATATAATTCCTGCCGCTATCAGCAGTACAGTCAGCAGAAAAGTGCCGCTCTGCGAAAATGTTTTAAAGGACAGCATGCCCGGTAGAACTTTTTCCATTATATTTGTTTTTGTTGCATTAATATCAGCATTTTGCTTTTCTAGCCCAAAATCAACTCTTTAAAAAAACAGCTCATGAAATGCTATAATCATTCGGGAAGAGAGGCTGTTGCAGTATGCAGGGCCTGCGGCAAAGCTGTCTGTCAGGAATGCGGGCTTGAAACCGGCAATGGGATTGCCTGCCGGCAAAGCTGCACCGATATCCTTGCAGAGAAGACAGAATACTATTCCCGGCAGGCTGCTCATTTAAAAAACCTAAAGCGCCTTAACTTTCTGGGTTCTTTATTCTCCATCGGCATGGGCCTGCTGTTTATATATTTTTCCTTCATGGGATACGGGGTTGTTTATGATCTTATACTCCTGATCGGATCTGGTTTTACAGTTTATGGTATGGTGGCGCAGCTTGTAAACATGATTACATTTTTTAAATCAAAAAAGAATAAACCGGGATGAGAAACAAATATATCTGTTACATGCAAAATTATTATCAGCAAGGAGAAAAAATGGAAAAGAACATAGGCACTTCTGACAGAATTTTCCGGCTGGCTGCAGGTCTGGCCATTATCATTATCGGCTTGGTGGCCAAAAGCTGGTGGGGATTCATCGGCATCCCGTTTCTTGTAACAGCCTTTTGGGGAACTTGTCTCGCGTATATCCCCTTTGGTATAAATACCTGCACATTAGACAAAAAATAACTGATGTCGTCTGCCCCGTAAATCCAGTAGTTTCCCTGCCCCGGGCCATAATCTTATACCTGCCGGAGATTGTTCCGGGCAGCGGCAAGAGTCCGCCTGATTTCCGACTCGATGACTTCAAGCCTGGTGAAACCGGCAAGATCACCACCATACTTCGCTAAACCGGTCAGCGCTTTGGATCCCATGCTGACTGCAGCTTTCAGATTGCTGCTTTCCGCATGGATTTTCATGCCAGCCGCCCGGATAAGTCCCTGCAGGGCTTTACGCCTGTCACCTTTCGCCATCATCCAGTCAGGTTCAAGAAGTTCATGCATTTCAAAATAAAGCTCATAATCCCAGAATATTGCAGCCCACTGTAAAATATTCTGAGGTTCCTCCTTTTTTATGATTACAAAAACTTTTTCATACTTTTCCAGTCTCTCTTTAACATACTTCTCATAAACCGGTTCAAAATTCTGCCGCTGGTAATCCGCCGCACATCTTTGGAATATTGCCGCATCCCTGTCTTTTATGGCATGCAGAAATGCTTTTGACAGAGTATTACGAATGTCTCTGGCCAATCTGTTGTTAAAGGGATCAAAATGAGATACGATCATTTTAATTGAGCGGCGGATTCTTCATGATCTGCTGAATATCCTTAAAGGGTATTACCCCTTCACGTATGAGCTTGAGACCCTCTTCTTCAAGACCAATGATGGTTGACCCGACAATACCAGGCGTTCTGCCGCCATCAAAAACCATGTCAACCCTGCTGCCGAACTGTGACCTGACTTCATGGGCATCTACAGCTGCTCCAAGCCCGGATATATTGGCACTAGTCGCTGTAATGGGGCGACCGAAGGCCCGCAGCAGCTGCCTGGCAAATGGATGGGATGACTGACGCACTCCGATGGTGGCTGTACCTGCTGTCAGGAGAGCCGGCAGGTTAAGTCTTGCCTGAAAAACAAGGGTGAGCGGGCCGGGCCAGAACACATCCATGATGGGTTCGTAGAGGGCAGGGATTTCCTGGACCAATGAAAATAATGATTCCCTGTCGTCAACCAGCGTCAGGATGGGTTTGCTGACTGCTCTTTGTTTCAGGGCAAATAAATGGTTTAAGGCCAGCGGGTTTAAAGGATCGACCGCCAAGCCGTAATAGGTCTCGGTCGGGAAGGCGACGACACCTCCTTGCTTCAAAACTGTAACAGCCCTGTTCAGGTCCGCAATCGAACAGGGCTGATAACCGTTAGTATGTGTAAAGTGGTGGTTTTGATTCATCAGCATTTACTTTTTCTGCAGCTTCCTGTTCTTTTCTTCCACCTGCCTGGCCATTTCCTCTTTAAAATTTTCCAGTCTGACGGCAATATCCTTATCCTGAAGGGCCAGTATCCTGGCAGCAAATACCGCTCCATTTTTAGCTCCGGCCTTGCCGATACCCATGGTTGCAACCGGTACGCCCGGAGGCATCTGTACTGTCGAGAGCAGCGCATCAAGTCCGTTCAGAGAGGAACTGTCAAGCGGCACCCCAATAACCGGAATATTGGTGTGCGCTGCCAAAACTCCTGCCAGATGGGCCGCCATGCCCGCCCCGGCAATGATGATCTGTAAACCCCTGGCCTGGGCCTCGCGGGCATAAGCGGTTGCCGCCTCAGGTGTCCGGTGTGCCGAGCTGACGGACACTTCGTATGAAATTTCCATGGAATGCAAAAAGTCCGCTGCCGCCTGCATAACCGGCAAATCAGAATCACTGCCCATGACAATACCGATCCGGGCTCTGCCCGTTTTAACTTTTGCCGGCTGTTTTGTATGGCATGCCGCCTTTGCACCAATGTCCGTGCGGTAAAAGCTTCCGGGCCAATTAATCATGGCAACTGATTCATAGGCTTTACTGATTGCTTCATCCAGATCATTTCCGATGGCGGTTACCCCCAAAACCCGACCGCCGGCTGTCACAATCTTTTTGTTTTTCAGGGCCGTACCGGCATGAAACACAACTACCGAATCCTGTTTTTCAACCTTATTGAGGCCGGAAATCACCTTACCTTTTTTATAGGATCCAGGATACCCCCCCGAAGACATAACCACACAAACTGTCGGACGTGGATCTATGTCAAGCCTGATCTTGTTCAGGCGCCCGTCCAATACCGCTTCGACAATATCAACAAGGTCTGTTTTTAAACGCAAGAGAAGTGGCTGGGCTTCAGGGTCACCAAAGCGGCAGTTGAACTCAACAACCCTGGCTTTGCCGTTTTTAATCATCAAACCGGCATACAGCACCCCCTTGTATGACCTGCCCTCTTTGGCCATTCCTTTAACGGTCGGAATCATTATCTTGTTCATTATCTGCTTTTCCAGGGCCGGGGTGACAACCGGAGCCGGTGAATAGGCTCCCATGCCTCCGGTGTTCGGGCCCTTGTCGCCGTCAAATATGGGCTTGTGATCTTGGGATGTAGGCAGCGGCAGAACCGTTTTGCCGTCGGTAAAGGCCAGAAAAGAAGCTTCTTCCCCGGACATGAAATCCTCTACAACAACCCTGTTGCCGGCTTCGCCGAACACTTTATCCTTCATTATTATATTAATGGCATCCATGGCTTCCTGCTCTGTCTGTGCTACAATAACACCTTTGCCGGCTGCCAGGCCGTCAGCTTTGATGACCACCGGGGCACCTTTACGCTTAACATAAGCAAATGCCCTCTCGCGTTTACGGAAAACAGCAAACCCGGCTGTCGGGATATCATGGTCCTGCATGAATTTCTTGGTGAACACCTTGCTGCCTTCAAGGACAGCTGCCTTTTGCGATGGACCGAATATACGCAACCCCTGCTTTTCAAAGGCGTCAACTACTCCCAAGGTCAACGAGGATTCAGGTCCTACGAGGGTAAGATCTATCTTTTCTTTTCGAGCAAAATTAACAAGCCCCTTGATATCAGTGGCACTGATGGCAACACACTCGGCCATCTTTCCTATACCTGCATTTCCAGGGGCACAGTATATCTTTTTTACCCGCGGACTCTGATCCAGCTTCCATACCAAAGAATGCTCCCTGCCTCCGGAACCGATAACCAGCACTTTCATAATCTAAATCTCCTTTCAAATCTTTTCATTCAGCATCACCTGACAAAATGAATTCTTCTTCTATATTTTCCTAATTTACAAACTTTTTGGACATAATTAAAAACTGACGACCCAAATTGGTATTGGGATATTTTAAATACCACAATGTGACATAACCATTTTTGTTCACAAATAGAAACATGGTATAATTTTGAACCGGGAAAGTTTTACCAGAGTCACCCTACCTGTCTACTCCGATTTTTGTCAAGATATAGTGAACACTCAATCAGTTATAAATATTTTAAATATACAATTTTTGTCTTGACATCCATTAGTTAAGTTTCTATCATAGTGCCGCTAAATGAATAAGCATTCATCGCTGAATTATATTTTTGACCCACTGCAAACAATCTGTTTCATGCTGTAATTATTAATGAAAAATTCTGACAAACACGAAAAAATAATTCGCGCCGCCGTTAAAGTTTTTGCCAAAAAAGGCTTTTTCAGCGCCAGAATTTCTGATATCGCCAAAGCAGCCAAAGTGGCTGACGGCACAATTTATCTCTATTTCAACAACAAGTTTGACATCCTCATCTCAGTATTTGATGAAGAAATAGGCAAATTTATTGCCCAGACCAAAAAACTTGTTGACCAGGAAGAAAATCCTCAAAGAAAAATTGAGGTATTCGCCCTCAAGCATCTTGCAATGGCCAAAGAAAACAAAAGCCTTGCCGAAATAATCCAGATGGAACTGCGTCAGAGTCACAAACTGATCAAAGAATATCGTAAAACAATCTTCAGTGAATATGTTGACATCATTTCATCCATCATACGTCAGGGCCAGACAAAAGGTATTTTCCGTAAAGATGTTAAACCCGGCATTGCCAAAAGGGCTTTTTTCGGCGCTCTGGATGAAATGACCAGGCTCTGGGTACTTTCACCCAAACCTCCTTACGATATTGAAGATACCGCTAAACAGATCAGCAATATTTTTCTGCAGGGCATTAATGCCGTCTGAATTCCGTTTCCAGCAGGCATAGCACCGTAACATATCCGGAAATAGGCAATACCATGAGCCTAGTCATTTTCAGGTGCTGCGATACTGATAATTTCAAACTCTCTCATACCGCCCGGGGTGACGACCTTTACCTCATCACCCACCACTTTTCCTAAAATCGCTCTTCCCAGAGGCGATTGTATTGAAATAATCCCCTCATTGACATCGGATTCCTCAGGGCCTAGAAGTTGGTAAGTCACTTCAATATCCTCATCCAGATCCAGCATAGTGACAACAGTCCCAAATACAGCCCTGCTGCAGTTGACTTCAGTACAGTCAATCACTTCAGCGCGGCTCAATTTATCTTTCAACTCCAGGATCCGGCCTTCGACATGACCCTGTCGTTCTTTGGCAGCATGATATTCAGCATTCTCGCGCAAATCTCCGTGTTCACGTGCAACTTCAATGGCCCGGATCACATCATGACGTTCCCTCCGCTCAAGATGTTCCAGCTCTTTTCTTAGTTTATTAAAGCCCATCCTTGAGATGGGCATTCTTTCAATCATAGTGACTTCCCCCGTTAACCCTTTGTTAAAATCTGTACATTACTGATAAAAATATTTCTTCACCTTGGTATACATCCAGATCGAGATATCCATAGGATGCACTTATGATATAGTTCTCGGCTATTTCAAAATTAAAGCTCCCTTTTAACTCGTGCAGATCATTATCTTCAGAATCATACCCCAGGGAATACTCTATGATATAATAACTGGGGACCCCCCTTGCAAGGGCATCATTTGACAGCTGATGCTTAAAATTAAAGGTAAATCGGGTAATCCAGTAGTTTATGGGACACCAGTATGGATGATCATTCTCTGCAAAACCGTCAGATGTTGGCGTCCCTGGTTTATATCCCTCACGGGTATCATAGAAATCATAATTATAGCTTATATTCATAGAAGTCGGTTCAGGTATTAATATATATGAGGCCCAGAATGCATAATTATTCGTCCAGTTGCTGTCGGAATAATCCATGAAATTAAAATGGCCGCCAAGCAGAAGACTGGGAAAGAGATCAAACAAAAACTCTACCTTGTAGTCTTTCCTGGTAATATTTCTTTTGAGGCTGGCAACTGTATCAGTGACAACATCCTGTTTTACTGAAAAAACAGCCCTCATTTCATCAGCGATCTTCCCGGTCACAGAGCCGTCCAAAAGAAAGGTATCGTTATAACCGTTTTCCGGTTTCTCTATTCCTGTTTTAAGGGACAGGCCCACGGTTTGTGACAGTTTCAAGTTATAGGTTACCATCGCGCGCCAACTGTTCAGGTCTTGAAAGTCCTGTGTTGACTCATAATTAATACGGGCAATATCAACATTCCATTGCTGGTTGGTATTGTGGTAATAATTCAAGCCGCCTGCAAGCGTTTCCTGTCGAACGGCAGTGTACCCCTCCCAGCCGTCTTCATCTTGAATCCTGTAGGCCAGATGGAACTGAGGCCGCCGCTTCAGGTTATTCCTCTGGAGGGCTTCGGGCAGTCCAGGAAAACTTGCATTCTGAGCCTCAAGTGCTCTGTAGACGGTTGCCTCATCTGCCAACCGGTCAAGCTTGCTGTACAGGCCGGCCAGATCGTACAGCAAAAAATCATTGCTGCCAAATTCTTCTATGTAGTTCTCAAGTTTGTTTGCCGCATGATAATACTCCCGGCGCATGACTGAACGTTTTACAGACAACTCTTTGTTGAGTTTTTCCTGCCAGCGATATTGGGCGTAATATTCTGCAGCTATTGAATTGACAGCCTGAGCATCCTCTGAAAAATCGACCGCCTGTCTGGGCGACATAATGACGTCAGAGACAGTAAGAGATGACTCTCCTGAAAAAACGACCTTATCCCACCAGGTGCTTTTTGTCGGTGCCTGTTCCACCTCCAGTGCCAATTCCTGAATTTTCCTCTCCAACATGTCCCCAACCGAGGGGGTAATCGCTGATTCAAACAGCTCGACAGAATCTTTCCAGCGATTCATTTCCCAGAGAACACGGGCCTGAAGCAGGATAATATCTTTGCGCTCCTGATTTTCGGAAAGCAACATATCAACAGCATCAAGCGCCTCCTGAAAATTTCCCGTTTTTGCCAGGAGTTCCGCTTTTATTGACAGGAACCAGGTGTTCTCAGGATAGGTGCGCAGGAATTGCTCAAGCATCTCGAGAGTTGATGAATATTCTCCCTGATCAATGCGGGCTGCAACAAGCAGATGTTTTGCTGCCAGTGATTCATTCCCATAAACAACAGCTTTTGCAACTGTTTCAACCTGCCGGACAGTATTTCTGTACTTGCCATATAATTTTGCCAGCATAAGCTGCCTGCCAAAATCTCCAGATGCAAACGCATCTGCCTCTTTTGACACATCCTCAGCCCTGACAATTTCTCCCCGGTTCCGGTAAAG
>JAFDBU010000149.1 GCA_019313095.1 Deltaproteobacteria bacterium
CATGGCCGGCCACTTCTCATAATCGGCAGTCGCAAAGCCGGTGGTGGTGATAATGGATACCACCTGAAAGGTCCCGTACCGCAAGGCGTTGCCGATGGTTGCATATACCGACCCGTAAAGGTTGAAACTGACGACTAGTGTCAGCAACAAGACCATTCCTAGATAAAAGCGGCACTCGGAGTCCCGCCAGAAAACAAGCGGCTTTCCCTTCAGGAATTGATAGTGCAGGGAAAAATTTATGCCGGCCACAAACATGAAAAAGATGATTACGGATTCGATATATGCAGAATTGAAAAAACCGATACTGGCAGTATGGGTAGAGAAGCCACCTGTTGCCAAAGTTGCAAAAGCATGGCAGACAGCATCAAAAAAACTGACACCTCCCAGCATAAGAAGAAGTATTTCAATTACCGTGAAAAGGACATAAACGGACCAGAGTATCCTGGCAGTATCCTGTATCCTTGGGGCCAGCCTGTCTTTGGTAGGGCCTGGCATTTCAGCCTGAAATAGCTGCATGCCGCCAATACCGAGCAGCGGCAGAATGGCTAGAGTGAGTACAATAATGCCCATGCCCCCGAACCAATGGGTCAATGAGCGCCAGAAAAGTACACTTTTCGGCAGAACTTCAACCTGGGGCAGGATGGTTGAACCTGTTGTAGTAAAACCTGACATGGATTCAAATACGCAATCCACAAATGAATCCATGACCCCCGAGAAGTAAAATGGCAGGGCGCCCAGCAAGGCAAGCCCCAGCCAGCTGAACACTACAACGGCAAACCCATCCCTGTAACCGAGATCTTCTTCCGGCTGGAACGAACAGACCAGGCTGCCCCCTAACAACACTCCCAGCATAGAACTTATTAGAAAGACTGGCACCATGCCGTCATCATAATAGTAACTGAATGGGATAGGAGTCAGCAGAAAAATGGAAAGCAGCAGGAGCAGTTTTCCCAGAATATTTAATACACCGCCCGTACGCATATATCACCCGACGATCATGTTGTTTTTTACAGCAGCAAGCAAGTGTGAGAATTTGGCCACAGAACAAGTAGACTACACAAGACAGGCTTATTAATGTTCAAAGAAGGCTTCAACGTGCTGTATTGCCTCTTTTGTAAAGAATATGATGAGGTTGTCATCAGGCTGCAGGGTAGTTTCTCCCGATGGAATAAAAACCTGACTGTCCCTCACTATGGCTCCCACAATGGCACCTTTGGGGAAATAGAGCGATTTTAAGGGTGCATCTCTAAATTTCGGCCTGTCAGGCACCTTCAGCTCAATGACCTCGGCATCACTGCCAAGGATGGTGGTCACTGAGACAATGGCCCCTCTGCGCACATAACGCAGGATCATATCAGCTGCAACTTCCCTGGGACTCAGTGCCACATCGATTCCCAATTTGCCGAGTAGGGGTATGAAATCATGGCGGTTGATCTTGGTGATACATTTCTTGGCTCCATGGTGCTTTGCCAGCAGACTTGCGAGGATATTACTGGCATCACTGTCGGTAACAGTAATGATGAGGTCAGCCTTCTCTATACCTTCTTCAAGAAGGACATCGGCCTCTAGGCCGTCAAAATTCAACACCAGGGTGTTGCCAAGATTTTCGGTTAAAAAGTCACAATGATCAGCATCTTCTTCAACAAGACGTACATTTATGCCGAGGGTCTCCAGCCGTTTTGCCACACTAAAACCGATGGTTCCGCCGCCGATGATGAAAACCAACTCAGGCAGCTTGCTGGAAAGGTTGAACATACTCTCCACCTCAGTAATATCCTGCCTCCGAACCATGAGGTACACTTTGTCACCAACCTCAATCCTGTCATCACCTCCCGGTATGATTGTTTTGTCATTCCGGATGATCGCGGCAACCACATAGCGATAACTGCCCTTCTGCTGTTTCAGTTTCTGCAGCGTTGATCCGGAGCAGGGGTTGTTTTCGTTTATCACATAACCGAGGAGGACAACCTGGCCATTGGCAAATTCAGAAGTGTCAAAGGCCTCGGATACGGTTATCAGCTGCATGATCTCATCTGTCATGGCCCGGTCGGGGCTGATAATCATATCGATGCCAAGAGCCTTTTCATTGAGCGGAGCATCCGGTGACAGAAAATCCTCATTCCTGACCCGTGCCACTCGTTTCTTAACATTATATTTTTTGGAGAGAAGGCAGGCAACAAGGTTGACCTCGTCACTGTCTGTGACGGCGATAAAAAGCTCGGTATTATTTATGCCCGCATCCTCAAGGATTTTGATAGACGCACCGCTGCCGTGCACCACCAGTATATTAAGCTCACGTTCCAGGCGGCGCAGCCTGGTTTCATTACGGTCTATGAGTACAACATCCTGCCCTTCGGCAGAAAATTTTCTGCTCAGGTGCCTTCCAACCTGCCTGGCACCTATAATCATAATGCGCATTAAATGATCAGCCTCCGTAGCATAATTTGCAAAAAAGATCGGGCATTATAAATGAAACCACGGCAAAAAGTCAAACTGACATATATTTGCTAAATAATATCAATTGGTTAAAATAAGCAAAGTGGTAGACACAGGCTGTGTTGGAACTGTTGCGGGAATAAAAGGGGTAAAATACTTAAAATAA
>JAFDBU010000150.1 GCA_019313095.1 Deltaproteobacteria bacterium
CTGATATCTTTCAATCGGCTTAAATCCTAAATGATCCCCATAACTGCAAGCCTAGATATATCGTAATGAATTTTAACCCCGGCTGCCGCCATTTCAACGCCTCCGATACCTGACAATGTCAGGCCACTATCCAGTTCCAGGAGTTCCCTGGCCAGATCAGCACCATGCAGGTCACCTGAAGCTTCACCTGCTACTATCATTACATGTTTTGACACTGGCTTATATTTTAATTTGCGTGTATCCGGCAAGAAAATGGAAAGTATACTTTGCATCCCTGTGCTGCTGGTTACTACAGGGTATTAACTCGAAATGATCTCAACTCTTTAAATTAAATCAAAAGCTCGTCTTCCTCCGGACGATGCCGCCTTTTTAATTTTTCCGGCTTCCAGGGAACAAAGGTTAATGCCAAGGCCACCACAAGGCAGATGAGCATCCAGCCGACGCCGTAGAGTATAAGTTGGTCAGTTGGGTAGCCGCTGTAATTCTCGGCTAAATCACCAACCAGAGAAAGGTAAAGAAGGTAAGCCAGGATAGCGGGTGTGATAAATTTAATCAAAACATCCCAAATGGGTGGAATAACGGTGCCAAGGCGGCTGATATGTTTTCTCAGTACAGAAGCCTTTAAAATCCAGCCAATGATAATGCACTCCAGAAGACCTCCTGTTACCAGTCCATAGTTGGTAATAAAATGATCGGCAATATCAAGAAGATAGAGCCCTCCGCGGGTCGTAAAAATAAGACTTCCCAGAAATCCGAGGATACAGACGCCTGTCACCACTTTTGTGCGGGGCCAGTCAAATTTATCTGTTATGGCACAGGCGAATGCTTCGATCAGGGAAATTCCCGATGTAAGACCGGCAATGATCAGCATAAGAAAAAACAGTACCCCAAACAGTATATTCATGCTGGGAAGTAATGATATCGCCTTGGGATAAACGACAAATGCAAGCTGGGGGCCACCCTTTATCGCATCTTCAAAGGGCACTCCCTGGCTGTGGGCCATGAACCCGACTATGCCGAAAACAGCGAAACCGGCGACAAACGAGTAGAAACAGTTGACAAAACATGTGATAAAAGCGTTTTTGCCTATATTAGTTTTCTTGGGGAGGTAACTGGCATAGGTGATCATGATGCCGAACCCTAGGGACAGGGTAAAAAATATCTGACCAAAGGCCCCGGCCCATACCTTGCCGGCATTGCTGCGTACGGCCGAATCAACTGAAAACAGATTTATCTTTGACCAGTCGGCATGCAGATAATGATTGAATATTGCATCGGCTGCCCCCTCAAGGGAGATACTCCACAAAACAAGAATGAGCGTGAGCAGGAAAAGGATAGGCATGAAGATGACACTCGCCTTTTCAATGCCGTATCGGATATCGCGATAACAGATGAGCCAGCACAACACCCAGACAAAAAACGTTGCAGCGGCAATAGGTATACGAATATCCCCGATTGCTGCTGCGGAATCCGAAAGCTGTAAAAACTGGCTGAAAAAGAAACCTTGGGTATCAGTACCCCAGGAAAGATTGAATGAGTAAAAGAAATAATTAACACACCAGCCGATGACGACCGAATAGTAGAGCATTATGCCGAACATGGCGACGACCGGCATCCACCAGCCTAGCCATTCGAATTTTCTATTTATATGAGCAAAACTCAGAGGCGATGAACCTTTCTGGTGATGCCCCAAGCCGTATTCAACGATCATGATCGGAGTACCGGCAACAATTAAAGCTACAAGGTAGGGTACCAGAAATGCCCCGCCGCCGTGCTGGTGTGCCATGTAGCTAAAACGCCAGACATTGCCTAAACCTATGGCAGAACCTATGGCTGCAAGAAGAAAACCCAAGTTAGACTTCCAACTGCTTCTTTTCTGGCCCATGAATTTTTTTCCTTAAGGGTATTATTTTTCTATGATTACCGTCTCACAAAAAATCAGTTAGTTGAACAGGCGGGTACGCAGGGTAATATAACAGATTAACAACCCGATGCCGACGGCAATCAACCCGACAACTCTTAACTGTGACGGCCGCATTTCCAAAATCTGCTGCAGCCATCTCTGCATTGCCTCTGGAAATGTGAGATAAGGCAGCCCTTCCAAAATAAAGACCAGACCAATCAGTGTGAACAAAAATTTCATAAGCTGGATATGCTACCAGGAATATTAGACTATTTCAATGGTCATTAGAGATACGCTACAGACCGCGCTTTCCACATATTCAGACAGTTTTTCGGCGGAAATGTATATTAAATATTGGTTAATAATTGATAATCAATTTTAATTGACATTTCGAAGGGGCAAAATTATAAATATATTTTTATCGGTCATAACTCTTTATTTTGGAATACTACTGAAGCCGCAGGCTTGCTTTCAAACCAGCACGTTGAATCTTTCAAAAAAAATGAACCAATCAAAAATTTCCAGATACAGTGAAGCCGGAGTTGATATCGACAAGGGTAATGAACTTGTTTCCAGAATAAAAAAGATAGTAGAACCAACATTTGGTCGGGGGGTACTCACAGACATCGGGGGCTTCAGTGGACTGTATGCCATTGGATCCGACCAGTTTAATGATCCTGTCCTTGTCTCTTCTACTGACGGTGTAGGGACTAAATTAAATATCGCCAAGCTGTGCAACAAACATGAAACCATCGGCATTGACCTTGTAGCCATGTGTGTCAATGACATTGCTGTCGGTGGCGCTAAACCCCTATTTTTTCTTGATTATCTTGCTGTTGGCAAACTCGATATAGACACAACCAGTGATATTATCAAGGGTATTGCCGCGGGATGCAAAATTTCCAGATGCTCTCTTATCGGCGGAGAAACAGCTGAAATGCCAGGAATTTACAGAGAGGGTGATTACGATTTGGCCGGGTTTGTCGTAGGCATTGCAGAGCGCGATAAGATTATTGACGGCTCTGATATAAAAGTCGGAGATCAGATTATCGGCCTGGCCTCTTCCGGACTGCACAGCAACGGTTATTCCCTGGTGCGGAAAATCTGTTTCGAGGAGCTGGGCCTGACAGTAGATCACCATATGGCTGAATTCGGCTGTACCCTGGGCGAGGAACTTTTAAAACCAACCCGCATATATAGTGAATCACTCCTGAACCTGACTAAAAACTTCAAAGTGAGCGGGCTGGTCCATATAACTGGCGGCGGATTTATAGATAACATCCCCCGGATATTACCCCAGGGCAGCAGAGCCATCATTCACTGTGAAAGCTGGAAGATACCCCCTATTTTTGATTTCCTGCAAGAAAAAGGCACTATTACACCTCAGGAAATGTACCGGACCTTTAATATGGGCATCGGTATGGTTGTCATTGTTGACGAAGATATCCTGGAGGATGTCATGCAGCAGCTGACAGCCTTGGGTGAAACTCCATTTCATATCGGTAAAATAACAGCTCGACCTAAAAAACCCAAGTCACCCCAGATAGAAATAGACTGCTTTTGAAAAAGAAAAAATATCAACAAAAAAAACCCGCCAGGGAAATTCCCGGGCGGGTTTTTTGTTTGTGCTGCATTGAACAGCTGATATTTAAAGTCTGTCTTGAAAGTTATTCTTCGCTCTTGGCTGCCTCTATAATCTTTTCCGCCAGTTGCCCCGGGACCTCTTCATAGTGGGAGAAACTGACCTCGAATGCCCCCCTGCCACCTGTGAACGAAGTAAGGTCGGCAGCATACTTCTGAATTTCTGCCATAGGAACCTGGGCATTGATAACCTCGTTTCTGGGCTCAGAATCCATTCCCATTACCCTGCCGCGCCGTGAATTTAGATCACCCATCACATCACCGACACAGTCCTCAGGGACCCGTATGGTTATGTTCATTATCGGTTCAAGGAGTACTGGATTTGCCTCAGCAGCGGCTTTCTTAAAGGCGAGGGAACAGGCTATCTTAAAGGCTAATTCCGACGAGTCAACAGCATGAAATGATCCGTCGACCAGCTGGACCTTTACATCAACCATGGGATACCCGGCTATAACTCCCTTTTCCATGGCTTCCTGTATACCCTTGTCCACAGCCGGGATATATGTCTTGGGAATAACACCACCAACAATTTTATCAACAAATTCATAACCGCCGCCTCTCGGCAATGGCTCAATCTCTATCCAGGTATCAGCGAACTGACCGCGGCCGCCACTCTGTTTTTTATGTTTACCCTGGACCCGTGCTCTGCCCTTCAACGTTTCTTTATATGGAACTTTAGGCGTATGCAGTTCCATTTCTACACCATACTTTCTCTTGATCTTTTCGCCCAGCACCTCAAGATGCACCTGCCCAACCCCGGAGATAAGAATTTCTTTCGTCTGGCTTTCTCTTGTAAGCCGCAGGGTCAAATCTTCGTCAAGCATCTTGGTTATGGAACTGAAAAGCTTTTCCTCGTCACCCTTCCTGGCGGTTACGGCATAGGCAATTACCGGTGTAATCGGTCTAAGCGGTTCATAAATTATGGGACTGTTTTCATCACAGAGGGTGTCACCGGTTACTGTTTCCTTAAGCTTGGCAACAGCTGCTATCGCCCCGGGGCCCACGGAGTCAACTGGTTTCTGGTTTTTTCCTTCCAGGATAAATATCTGGCCAAACCGTTCATTGACATCCCTTGTCGAATTATAAAAACTATCCCCTGATAATGTCCCGGAAAAAACTCTGAAAAGAGTCAGCCTTCCAGCAAACGGATCTGCCATGGTTTTAAAGACCTGGGCTGAAAAAGGCGCATCTGGTTTAGGAACCCTCTCAACAACATCCTTGCTTTTCGGATCCGTTCCGGCCCTGAGAGGACAATCATCAGGAGCCGGGAGCAGATCGTTTATCATATCAAGTAAAAGATCCACACCCTGATTATTGTAAGCAGCTGTAACACTGACCGGGCATATCTCTCCGGATAGAACTCCGGCCTTCAGCCCATTAACCAGATCTTCATCGGTCAATTCCCCCTCTTCAAGGAATTTTTCAATAAGTTCATCTTCAGTTTCGGCAACCTGTTCCATTAGGCTTTCCCGGAATGCGGCGATTTCATCCTTCATATCCTCTGGAATTTCAGATTCCTTTGCCTTGCCCTTGTCATCAAAAACGTACGCTTTCTGATTTATGACATTCACAACGCCCCTGAAATTTGTCTCTGAACCGATAGGTACAAATGTTATTGCCGGTTTCAAAGGAAGATTATCTTTAATTCCCTGGATCACATTCGCAAAGTTGGCACGCTCACGATCCATACGGGTAATACAGATAATTGTGGGGATCTTTCTTTCCTCAATAAAATCAGTGTATTTCGTTGTCTGGTTCTTTACACTGGTTGCCGCTCCTATGCAAAACAGGACGCTGTCAGAAATATGGGCTACAAACTTGGCTTCATTTAAGAAATTATCATCACCGGGGGTGTCGGCCAGAAAGATTTCATGCTTTTTCCAGGTATAATGGTTGAATGCCGCACTGATAGATACCTGCTTCTTAATTTCCTCCGGTTCAAAATCCATGGTGGAAGAACCGTCGTCGACTTTTCCTAAGCGGTTTGTTTTGCCTGTACTGAAAAGCATGGCCTCAGCCAGGGTGGTTTTACCACAATTGCCATGTCCCAAGATTGCCACATTCCTAAACAGCTTAACGTCCGTCATGTAACCCTCCAATTAAAACTCAAACAATTATTTCTCACCAGGGGTATAAAATGTTCTGCTCATTTCCCCTTTTATTTATCCTCAAAATCATCAAGTTACTATCAATTCCGGGCAGGAAGCCGCAAGAATCTGAAATTTAAAGAAATGCATACTATTCATAAGCTTGCGGCAAAGTCAAGCAAGAACATTGTCTTCTTTGCTTTAGCCTGCTAGAGTAGCAAAAATTTTTGGATTTTCTTCTCATTCAACACATAATATCAATGCCCATTGACTCGATGCATCATCCAGCAGAAGATACAGGCAAAATAGCCCGATCAGCCTCAACGGTAAGCGTAGCTGTCATGTGCAGCAGGGTCCTTGGCCTAGTGAGAGAACAGGCCTTTGCCGTACTGTTCGGTGCCGGCTTCGCTTTTGACGCCTTTGTTGTTGCCTTCAGGATACCTAATCTCCTGAGGGATCTGTTCGGTGAAGGCGCCTTGAGTGCAGCCTTTGTCACTGTCTTTTCAGATTATGACGAAACCAAGGGTTCAGAAGCGACCTGGAAGCTGGCCGGCAACATTCTTGTTTTTATCACAATTCTACTCAGTATTATTACCCTTATCGGCATTATTTTTGCCGATAAGATTGTTCTGGCCCTGGTCGATGCCGACTTTGAAAAAATTCCGGACAAGGTTGCCTTAACCCGTCTTCTCACCATGATCATGTTCCCGTTCCTGATCTTTATCTCGCTTTCTTCTGTCGTCATGGGAATTCTCAATACCAAGGGAAGATTTTTCATCCCTGCCCTGGCTTCAAGTTTTTTTAACCTGGGGTCAATCATCGGCGGTGTGAGCCTCGCTTTTTTGCTGGCTGAAAACGACCATCCTTCTATCGTCGGCATGGCAATAGGAACACTGATCGGCGGCATGCTGCAGCTTGGCGGCCAGCTTCCGTCTCTTGTCCGTACTGACTTTAAATTCAAATTTCATCTCAACCTCCGCGATCCAGGTCTGCACCGCATTTTAAAGCTGATGGCCCCGGCAGTATTCGGCCTTGCCGCA
>JAFDBU010000151.1 GCA_019313095.1 Deltaproteobacteria bacterium
GACCGGGGTAGTGCTCACCAAGATGGAAGGTGATGCCAGGGGCGGTGCCGCACTCTCAATCAAAAAGGTAACAGATCGTCCTATTAAGTTTGTTGGTGTGGGCGAGGCAATGGACGCCTTGGAGGTTTTCCACCCGGATCGGTTGGCCTCACGAATTCTTGGCATGGGCGATGTTCTCTCCCTGATCGAAAAGGCGGAAGCAGTAGTTGATAAGAAAAAAGCCGAAAAACTTGCCAAAAAGATCAGGAAGAGCGAATTTTCCCTGGAGGATTTTCGCGATCAGATCCAGCAGATCAAAAAGATGGGCAGTCTAGAACAGATAATGGGCATGATCCCCGGCCTCAACAAGATGAAGCAGATACAGAACATGCCCAAACCTGATGACTCCGAGCTGGTCCGTACCGAGGCCATAATAAATTCCATGACCCGGGTTGAACGGCGCAATTATCAGATTATCAATGCCAGCCGCAGGCAGCGGATTGCAAAAGGCAGCGGCACCAGTGTCCAGGATGTCAACAGGGTTATCAAAAGCTACTCACAGATGCTGAAGATGATGAAAAAAATGAAAGGCTTTTCTGGTCCCATGATGGGCGGCAGAAAAAAACGGAAATTACCGAAGGGATTAAGACGCTAGCATTATCTTTTTTTTTAAGGTATAATATATAATTACGCTTTTTTAAGTAAATTGCGAAATTGACTGATAAAATTGAACAGTTTTTGTTTTATAACCTGCAATATAATTGAGGAGGAATCTCACAGAATGGCAGTAAAAATTCGTTTGACAAGACTGGGCAGAAAAAAGTTGCCCTACTACCGTATTGTAATAGCTGACATAGAGGCAAAACGTGACGGCAAGTTTCTTGATATTGTCGGAACATATGATCCTTTAAAGGATCCGGCTGAAGTCCACTTTGACATCGTAAAGCTTCAGTCGTGGCTTGATCAGGGGGCCAAACCCACCCAGACAGTGAAGAGCCTGATAGCAAGACACGCAAATGCTGAAACAGCAGTTGCCGAATAGACTGTATGAAGGAGTTAATTCATTATATTGCAACCTCACTAGTTGATAATCCTGAACAGGTCCAGGTCATTGAAACTGAACAGGATGACACCATTATTATTGAATTGACGGTAGCAAAAGAAGATCTTGGCAAGGTCATCGGCAAGCAGGGCAGAACGGCCAAGGCCATGCGGGCATTGCTGGCTGCTGCGGCAGGCAAGATCAACAAACGCTCCAGGCTTGAAATTATGGAATAGGATGGTACGGAACCCCAAACTCTTAAATCCTGAGATGCAGGGCGATTACGTAATGATCGGCGAGATTGCCAAGCCACATGGCATCAAAGGAGAAGTTAAGGTTTACTCTTATTCTGACCGGCCTGAAAATTTTAAGAATTATAAACAAATTGTTCTGCAGAAACATTCTGACAGTGGAACAGAAACATATAAAGTAGTTAAAAGCCGTGAGCAGGGCAAGCTGGCGATTCTGGAACTGGAAGGTGTAAGGTCCAGAGATGCTGCCGAAGCACTCCAGGGAAGTACGGTCTGGTTGCTGAAAGGTGATTTTCAGCAGCTGGATTCTGATGAATACTACCTGCATCAGCTGGAGAACCTTATGGTTGTGACCGAAACCGGCCATGAACTGGGTAGGGTTACCGCGTTTTTCAGCACGCCGGCCCATGATATAATGGTTGTGACCGGCAAGGGTCATGAATACATGATCCCCGCCAAGGCGGACATTATTAGGCACATTGATGAACAGGGAGGAAAAATAACTATTTTACCTCCGGCCGGCCTGCTTGATATAAATAAATAAACTTTGATGCGATTTGACATCCTGACCATCTTCCCGCAGCTGCTGAATTCCCCTTTGCAGGAGGGGATTATCCGGCGGGCGGTTGCGGCAGGAAAGATTAGTGTCAACATCCATGATATAAGAGATTTTGCTCTGGACAAACATGCCATGACGGATGACCGGCCTTTTGGGGGCGGTGAAGGCATGGTCATGAAAGCGGAGCCGATTGCCGGCGCACTGCGCTCGATTGAGGAGAATAATCCCGGTGGCAGGGTCATATTTCTTTCTCCTCAGGGCAGGAAATACACCCAGGAGACAGCGACGCGGCTTGCAGCCCAGAAACATCTCATTCTGCTTTGCGGCAGATATGAAGGGGTTGATGAGAGGATCAGGGCCAATCATGTGGCTGAAGAGATCTCAGTCGGTGACTATATCCTCACCGGTGGTGAACTCGCAGCAATGATCCTGATTGATTCTATTACCAGGCTGCTTCCCGGGGTGTTGGGATGTGAAGAGTCAGCCCAAAATGATACGTTCAGCCGCGGGCTGCTGAAGAATCCTCAGTATACTAGGCCCAGGGAATTTGAAGGCCACGAAGTTCCGGAGATTCTGTTGAGTGGTGATCATGCTGCCATTGCCGAGTGGAGGCTTGTGTACTCTGTACTCCAAACCCTGGCAAAAAGGCCTGAATTACTGACCCGGGCGGTTTTCAATGCTGAAGAGTTGCGTGTATTAAAGAA
>JAFDBU010000152.1 GCA_019313095.1 Deltaproteobacteria bacterium
AGATTGAGAGGCTTGAGGCGCGCAAGAAGGAGCTGGAACGGTTGATGGCCGACCCCAACCTTTATAAGGACCAGGATAAATTTGCCGAGCGCAGCAAAGAGTACAGTTCCCTTGAGCGCAAGCTGGAACGTCTCTATCCGCAATGGGAGAAAATCCAGGCTCGTATTGAAGCTATAGAGTCGGAATTTGAAACGCTGCTACAGTAAGTCTTTTTAGCAGAGAAGAATAAGGAGGCTTACTTTTAGGCTTTCTTTGTTTTCCAATAGGGTGTTACCAGGTCCTCGAATATAGTCATGGCGGCGCCGGCACCCTGGCCGGCGGCTGTAACGATCTGCTTGTAGCCGCCCTCAACATCACCGGCGCCATAGATCCCCGGAATATTGGTCCGGTGACCGGCATCGCATTTAATAAAGCCGTCTTCCGTCAGAGCCACCCCTGTTTTCCGGGCCAGTTCAACTGCAGGTTCATAACCGATGGCGATAAAAACACCATTAATAGGCCTGGCGCTGGTCTTGCCGGTTTTATTGTCAAGCAGCAACACTTCCTCCACCTTTTTATCCCCCTGGATCTCTTTTACCTCGGTATTGAAAAGCACATCAATATTTTTGTTCTGCAGCTGACGGACCAGATGTTCCTGGGCCCTGAACCTTTCCCGGCGGTGTACTATGGTTACCCGGACATCGTTATTGGCCAAATATAAGGCCTCGGTCAGAGCACTGTCACCGCCGCCTACCATGATAACTTCCTTGCCCTTGAACAGCGGGCCGTCGCACGTACTGCAAAAGCTGACGCCTCTGCCTGACAGGCGATTCTCGCCTGGAATGCCGAGGTGCCTGTAGCTGGCTCCGGTTGCCAGCAGAATTGCCTTGGCTGTGTAGCGGCGCCGGTTGGTCAGGATTTGAAACGGCTGGCCGACCTTGATCTCCATAACTTCTTCATCGGGAAAGATGTTTGCGTACTGCAGGGCATGGCTGACCATAATATCAACCAGGGGCTTGCCGCCAACCTGGGTAAAGCCGGGATAGTTCTCCACCACCGGTGTCAGAGCCACCTGGCCGCCAAGGGCACCCCGCTCGATGATAACCGCATTCAGGCCGCTGCGCGCCGCATAGATCCCAGCGGTCAGGCCGGCCGGACCGCCGCCGATAATGGTAAGGTCCGTATCCACTTGCTCCGCGTCACTTTCCGGGATAAAGATATTCTGTTGCTCCAGTTTCAAAAGCGAGGCCATGAAAAGTTCTTCCGGCTGCGCCCCTCTGGCTATCATAATCTCATTTGCAAAACAGATCGGCACGCTGAAGGCGTCATACTGCTCGGCCAGGTCTGGATTGGCCTGGATATCAATGATTTCAAGGGAGACAAACTCCGGTTTGGCAATAGCTGCCTTCAGGCAGTTGACTGCCTGTTGCGGGCAGTATGGACAGGTGGGGCTGACAAAGAGCCTGATGGCACGCGGCGCGGTGATTTTTGCCAGGAGGTCCCGGGAAGGTGCGCTGAGTTCATTTTTGCGGGAGCCCAGCATGGATATGGCCTCCAGAAAGGTTCGTCCCTCCTCGCCAACAGGGGCTCCGAGCCAGCGGATAGCAAAATGTTCCGGATCGAACAGCAGGGTCGGGGAGAGGCTGACATCATACTTCTGGGCCAATTCATGACTCAGGCCGAATTCCCGCAGGCTTACCCTGTTGGTCAGCTCCTGGACAGCCCTGATGATCGACCGGGCCGCCTCGCAATACTGGGTGTTGATCTGCGGGTCGGTAAAAAGGAGCAAGGGAACCTCATGTTCCAGGTTGCCGAACATCTCCATCAGCTTCCTGCGGGCCTGCTCCAGAATTTCCTGCTTTACCTGGGGATCGTCTTCGCCGTCATATAATGAGTTATGATTGCTCATGCCTGTTCCTATTAAGAATGTTTATTTGTCACCGGCGTCGATAGGCGGTTAGATTGAAGCTCCTTTCGGCAGGTAAGCACCCTCAACCACAGGGCATAAACTCCGACTCCGAGCTGCGAGAATTGCACCCTAAGGGGCATAAACGTTAGCTGTTCCTGTTCATGGATAATATTTGCTGTAATAGCCTGCAAGGTTAAATATAAATAAATTCTGCAGGAATATCCAACCAATCCCGACATATATTTGCCGGCATCGAAAAAACACGAGGCGGACAGGTATTGCTTTTATAACCTATTGATATTTATAGGCCCTGTTGGCGTCTGAGAGACTTTTTATAATTGCATCATATTTGACACTGCCATAAAAAGAAATATAGTTAGAGCTAAATGGCAAATTGAAAATATATAATCAGCCTATGAAGATGGGCTTCTGCATATTCTGGATAACCTGTCGAGGCTTTTTTTGAGCGGGGGTGCACTGATGAATGTGATAGCAGCGATAAACGGGCAGGTGACTTCTGAGGTCGCGGCCCTGTACAGCCTGCATTTTGCCAGGCTGCACGGCTGGCCGCTGGTCCTGTTGCATGTGGTAAACCCGGACGACTCTCTCGAAGCTGTTGAAAAAAGCATGGCAAACATCGAGGAGACCGCTGCGGTGTATGATATGGCCTCTGAAAGAGTCATGCTGGAGGGATCACCGGTCGAGGCAGTTAAACGATATCTTTTTAAAAATAAAACTGAAATTCTTTTTTGCAGTACCCGCTACCGGCAGAGAAAAAAGTTCTTTAATCTGTCTTTCAGTGAAAAACTCCGCAGCATATCCCTGCCGGTGGACCTGGCCGAGGTCAGGGTAGTGCATATCAACTCAACCCTGTCAACTGAAAAGGTAGTCCTGCCTATAAAAGAGGATAGGATGTCGGTGGAGAAGTTTGCCTTTTTTGCCTCTATGGCAAAGGCCTATAACGCCGGTGGTGAAATTTACAGCGTCACGGTCACCAACAGAAAAAAAAGAGCACGTCTCGACCTTGGCGACACGAAAAGGATGCTGCAGAAAATAGACGACAGGCTTTCCCATTATGGACAGCTGGCTGGACTCATGGATATGCCTCTACGTCTTAAACATGCCATTGCACTGAACGAGATAGATCAGGTTTTGCACCATCTCTCTCATAATGATTTTCATCTGATGATTGTGGGCGGTGAAAGGTTGTCAAATTATCCTCACCCCCTTGCCAGGGCCAAGCCCCTTGAGCGGCTGCAGCGGTCAACCCCGGTCAATACCATTGCCTTTTATCTGAAAGGCAAGGCCAGATGAAGATATTCATGCAGAATAAGGCTGACCTTCTTCACAGCCTGAAATCATCTGAAAACGGTCTTGCGACCGACCAGGTAAGAAGGAGACAGCAGGAGTTCGGTCCCAATGTTTTAGAAGAGGCAGAGAAAACAAACTATCTGTTCGCTTACCTGAAGGAATATGTACAGTTTTTTGCCATATTGCTTGAAGTTGCAGCCGTACTTTCTTTTGTGGCGGATCGTTATGCACCCGGCCAGGGTAATGATATTCTGGGCTACGCCATC
>JAFDBU010000153.1 GCA_019313095.1 Deltaproteobacteria bacterium
GGGACTGGATAAATTGGGGCAGAATCTCTCCTGGAAATTCATCAACTGGAACAAGAACATTTTGTGAAGTTTTCAGGAGAGAGGCATGATTTCTCTCCTCCCAGGAAAGACCGGCCCAGAAATCGGCATCTTCTGGGATTGTCTCTGCAAAAAAAGCATATATCTCAGCCGCATTAAGCTCAAGCTTTATCGCCTCTTGTATGAAATTTTCCAGGCTGTAAATCATAGGAGATTGTCCTTAGGATATATGACATGATAATATTACTAAAATACACTATTGATCAGTCATACTCAACTGTATGCGGATGTTTTTTCTTCCTGAAAAGATTGCTCCTGAGAACTTTTGATATGAATATCGCGCTGCGGGAAAGGAATTGAAATATCGTGTTCGGTAAATGCTTTATAAACAGCCTTGAGCAGATTATGCACTTCCAACCCCTTGTCTCTCGGGTCCTTAACCCAGCAGAGCAGTTCAAAATTTACTGATGAATCGGCAAAGGCCCTGAGGCGTACCCGCGGTTCCGGCTCTTTTTCAATGTTGCTGCTGGCCTCTGCCACAGTTAAAAGAACCTTTTCCACCTTTGCAATATCACTGCCGTAAGCTACCCCAACCGGAACCCGGATGCGAAATCTGGGGATCGGTGCACTTTCATTAATAATCTTGGAGTTGGCAATTATGGAGTTAGGGATGGTGACGATAACATCATCTCTTGTCTTGATCCGGGTGGAACGTATTCCTATTTCCACCACCTCGCCCCGCTCGCCTGAATCCAGGATAATATATTCCCCGACCTTGTAGGCATTATCCATGAATATGGAAATACCGCCGAAAAAATTGGCCAACGTGTCCTTCGCTGCCAAAGCCACTGCTATTCCAGCAATGCCGGCCGAGGCAAAAAGAGGGGTGAGATTAATCTGCCAGATGGAAAGAAGCCAGATGAGACCGGCGACAATCACGGTTACTCGAAGGACGTTTTTCAAGACCATGAATAGATCCTTGCCGATCTTGCCTTTCTCATGGGCTCCGGTCATATACTGTTCAACCATCCAATTGAATATCCTGATGGAAGCAATAAGCCAGAGGACTAGAAGAAAGCTCTTAGTTGCCTGAGGCAGGATTACCTGCCAGGGATCGCTGAGTGGGCCTATGGCCAGGCTATGCAGCACACCGAAGCCAAAAACAGTCCAGCATAAAGGGGCATGAAAATATTTGATGAGTTTATCGTCGGATTTTATCCTTGTTTTTGCCGCAATACGACTCAAGACCCTGTCAACAAAAATATCCACTGCCTTGGCCAGGAAAGCATAGATAAAAATGACGATAAGCCGTTTGAGCAGAATATTTCCCTGCAGGATTGAAATCTGGTTAATAAAGTCAAAAAAAGCCATAAATAGAATTCCTTTCAGTTTCTTATTTTTTTGCGGTTACAGGTTTACTGATCAGGATTCTCTTCAGTAATTTTTTTGGCCTCGTCTATCAGCATCACAGGGATATCATCACGTATTTCATACAATAGTCTGCAGGAATTACAGACTAAACCATCGTTTCTTTCTGTTATTGTGACCGGCCCTTTGCATTTTGGGCAGGCAAGAATCTTTAGCAGTTCCTTGTTGATCATAATTTATCCCTCCTAAATAATATCGATAATTCCTACTCTCCGTCCTTCAACTCCATTGCATCATCCTGGAACTGCATATCGTAAAGCATTTTATACACTCCCTCCTGGGGCAGCAGTGTTTCGTGGGTGCCCTCTTCCACGATCCTGCCATCCTGGATAACAATTATACGGTGTGCGTTACGAATAGTTGACAGCCTGTGTGCAATGACAAAGGTGGTCCGACTTTGGACCAGATTTTCGATTGCCTGCTGCACCTCCCGCTCAGATTCAGTGTCAAGGGATGATGTGGCTTCGTCAAGAATGAGTATAGGGGCATTTTTTAAGATTGCCCGGGCAATGGAAATCCTCTGACGTTCACCACCTGACAACCTGGCACCCGACTCTCCGATAACTGTATCGAATCCATCAGGCAGTTTCCGGATAAAATTAAGGGCATGTGCAGCTCTTGCAGCTGCATTGATTTCTTCATAAGTAGCATCCTGGCTGCCGTAGGCAATATTATTGCGAACTGTATCGTTGAAAAGAATAGTCTGCTGGGTGACCATGCCTATCTGGCTGCGCAGTGATTTCAGGGTCACGTCTCTGATATCAGTGTTGTCGATCCTTACAGAACCGCTGCTTACGTCATAAAATCGTGGTATGAGATTGACCAAGGTGGATTTACCTCCTCCACTTGATCCGACAATAGCCAAAACCTCTCCCGGTCTGATCTTCAGATTTATACCCTTTAGTATCTCTGTATCATCATCGTATCTGAACCTAACATCCTTAAATTCAATGGATTCCTTTATCGGAGGCAGCGCAATCGCATCCTTTTTTTCAAAAACTTCAGATTCCACATCCAGAATCTCAAAGACCCTCTCTGCAGCCGCAATGCCCTGCTGCAACGTATTGTTGATTGCACTGATCCCCTTAATAGGTTCATAAATCATGATCAGGGCAGTGATAAAGGAAAAAAAGGTGCCGGGTGTTGATTTGCCTGCAAGTACCTGGCTTCCGCCATACAGGACTACCAGGGATATGCCTACTCCTCCCAGAAACTCCATCAGAGGACGTGAAATTGCCCCAATTCTTGTATCCCGCATAACAATGGCAAAAAGCCGATCAATTGTCTCACCAAATCGGCTAACCTCGTATTTTTCCATGCAGAA
>JAFDBU010000154.1 GCA_019313095.1 Deltaproteobacteria bacterium
AGCAGAATACATGTAATTTTCGATGCAGAAAAAGCTGACCTTAAACTTACCGGGGAGATAACAGCCATTAACCTGCCCGGCCTCTTTTACGGCCCGTTTGAAGAAGCCCTGGAAATTAACATAAGACTTACGGTTCAATTTACCCTGTACGATAACCGCGACAACTCGATATTGTGGCAGGAAAAAAGATATAGTGTTTCTGAACCTTTTATTATTGATCCTTCGGGTGAAAGCTCAGAGTTTAACAAACAGAGAGCTCTACTGCGCATTGGTGATGAAATAGCCGAACTTATCTATCTGCGGACTCAAGAAATTGTCAGTAATATAAAATGAACAACTAATAACCATGCATTTTTACGGAAATTCTTTTCTGTAAGACTTAATCAAGCTGCCCGTGACCCATAATTTCCAGATTAAATCCCTGCAACTAGAAAATCCTTTTATACTGGCCCCACTAGCCGGTTATACCGATCTCCCTTTCCGGCTGCTCTGCCGCCAATACGGTGCTGCGCTTTGTTATACAGAAATGATCAGCTGCCATGGTCTTGTTTATAATAAAAAAAAGACTTTGCAAATGACTCAGACCGTGCCGCAAGAAAAGCCTGTAGCTCTGCAGCTTTTTGGCGCTGATCCGGTCATGATGGGTAAAGCAGCAGCTATAGTCTCGGACATGGATATTGATATTATTGACATCAACATGGGCTGCCCGGTTAAAAAAGTTGTCAAAAAAGGAGCGGGTGCAGCCCTGATGCAGAACAGAAATCTTGCTGCAGCTATTATCAAGCAGGTCTGTAAAAATACTTCAAAGCCGGTCTCCATCAAGATACGCACAGGATGGAGTCATGATTCAGTAACGGCACCGGAATTTGCCAGGATGGCACAGGATAACGGCGCCAGTTCCATTGCCGTCCACGGCCGCACCTGGACCCAGGGATTTGGCGGTGATGTTGACTTGCAGACGATTACCCGGGTAAAGAACAGTGTAGCCATTCCGGTAATCGCTAACGGGGATATTGTAAGCTACCAGGATGGTCTTGCATGTCTTGCCAGGTCCGGCTGCGATGGCGTGATGATCGGTAGAGGCGCCCTGGGAAACCCATGGGTATTTTCCGAAAACGGAACACCAGAGACGCTTGCAAAGCGTATGCGGGGCCTGTCTGAACATCTGCATCTCATCCAAAAATACAGCAACCCGGATACAATTCTGGCCAGAATAAAAAACCATGCCGGGCGGTATTTTAAAGGTATAAAAGGCGGTTTAGCCATACGCAAACAAATATATGGAGTTTCGAACTTCTCTGAGCTTCTGGAGCTTGCCCAATCATGTAACAATTAGCCGGGAATGTACATCTACCAGGAGCTTGATGCCTAACAAAATATTTCGAATTCCGGCTTATATTTCGCCAGATAAAAATAGCAACTACTTTTACTTGCCTGAAGCACGTAATTATGATAGGTATATTTATTTACAGGCGGCCGATTAATAATGATATATTACTGCCACAGCCTGACACTCCTTAGTTACAGCACTGCAAACCTCCGGTACATTCTTCTGAAATATCAAAGCATACCGGACAACTATGACTGTTTCAGGGAACTGATGCATTACTTTGTCGGATGAACATTACCAAAAAAGGAAATTAATTAATGAAGAAGATACTCATTGCAAACCGCGGCGAAATTGCAATTCGAATTATTCGTGCTGCTCAGGAATTAGGCTATAAAGCTGTTGCCATATATGAAACTCCGGATACTGAAGCCTTGCATGTCAGGGTAGCGGATGAAGCAATATGGCTTGGAGACGGCCCTCGGAAAGACTACCTGGATATTGCAAAAGTGATCAGGGCTGTCCGAAAATCAGGAGCCGACGCTGTTCACCCCGGTTACGGCTTCCTGGCCGAGAACCCTGAATTCGCTAAAGCCTGTGAGGAGGCAGGGCTCATATTTATCGGTCCGACCTCCGAGGTCATTACTAATCTGGGCAATAAGGTTATAGCACGTGAGATCATGGCAGGAGCAAATATTCCGATGGTGCCTGGTACTCCCAACTTGTCCCCAGGTGATGCGGGTGTCCAGGAAGCACTTGCCTTTGCTTCTGAATACGGCTACCCCATTATGCTCAAGGCCACTGCCGGAGGTGGCGGTCGCGGTATCCGCCGTATTGAAAACGACAGCCAGATGAAAGAACAGATCCCCATGGCCCGTGCCGAGGCCAATGCGGCTTTTAATAACGATAATGTCTACCTGGAAAAAGTTGTAATTAATCCTAAGCATGTTGAAGTCCAGGTCATCGCTGACTCATTTGGCGATGTTGTTCACCTGGGAACAAGAGACTGCTCAATTCAGCGCCGCAACCAGAAACTGGTTGAAATTGCTCCTTCCATGATACAGGACAGGTCCATCATCGATTCCATCTGTGAAACCGCCGTCAAAGCCGCCAAAGCAGCAAATTATACCAATGCCGGCACGGTCGAGTTCCTGGTTGACAAGGATTTCAATTACTATTTCATGGAGATCAATACCAGAATCCAGGTTGAACATACAGTTACTGAAATGGTGACAGGCATTGATATTGTCCGAACCCAGATCAAGCTGGCCTTTGGCAAAAAACTGCTCTTCCAGCAGGAAGATGTCAAGATCAGGGGACATGCCATTGAAATGCGGATCAATGCAGAGGATCCCAAAAACAATTTCATGCCTGAGGGCGGCAAAACAGTCAGTATATATCGCTCGCCAGGAGGCTACGGCGTTCGTCTTGACGGCTTTGTCTACCAGGGCTATACCATTCCCGAAGTCTATGACTCCCTGCTTGTCAAACTTACAGTCCATGGCTACAGTTGGAATGAAACGGTTGACAGACTGAGGCGCTGTCTCAAGAACTTTGTCATCACGGGCCTCAAAACCACTATCCCCTTCTATCTGGAACTTGTCAATGACCCGGATTTTCAAAAAGGTGACTTTGATACCTCGTACCTTGAGACACATGCACATCTTTTGGATTATGAAGAACAGAATACCGAGATTAACAAACTGGCGAAACTGATAGCCGATATTCACTACAAAGAAGAAAACACTTACGCTATTTAATTACGTAATATTCTAATATTAGGTACGATCATGGAAAAAATTGTCCAAGGAATGAAACCCAGTAAGACTCTGCAGATTCTGCGACAGTCGGACGGTTATTATTTGACCAATACAGCCCGCGACCTGTCCCAGTCAGATTTCAAAAACAGGATCCTGCTCCATACAGACCTTCTCGCAGCGGAATCCAGGGAAAATGCGAACTACTTCTCATTGGAAATTACCGGCGGCGCTTCGGTGCATGTTGATATATTACGAAAACAGGTTGATCCGTTTTTGAAACTTGAACTGTTGCGCGAAAGAATGCCCAACACCATGTTTCAGACCCTCTGCCGGGGTGTCAATCTCTTTGGTTACAGGCCTTATCCGCAGAATGTCATCAGGTTTGCTGTACGGGAATTCGCCAAGTATGTCGATGTCTGGCGTGTTTTTGATTTCATGAACCACATACCCAACATGCAGGCGGTTTTCGAGGAAGTTCAGCTGGCTGACAAGATACTTGAACCGTCAATCTGTTTTTCAACCGGCCCTGAACATACCGATGAATTTTATGTGGGCAAAGTGCGGGAAATCTTAGATGTTACAGGGGAAGAAATTATTCTCTGCATTAAAAACCATGGTGGCCTCGGTACTCCAAAACGAATCGGGGAACTTGTATCCGCCATCAAGCAGAATTATCCCGAACTCGTCATCCATTATCACGGCCATAATACCGATGGCAACGATATCGGCAGGATTACTGCGGCGGTAATCAATGGTGCCGCCATTGTCGATGCCTCGGATCACGCCTTCACGGGTTATTACGGCCCTCCTCCCCTGCTGAGCGTTATCCACACTCTCAAAGAATATGGCAAAACAGCTGTCGGTCTCAATGAAGAGGCTGTAATTGAGACCTCGGAAGTACTTCGGAACGAAAGGGATCATTACGAATACTTCGAATCCCAGTTTAAAGGATTTTCTCCGACGGTCCAGATCCATAAACTTCCGGGCGGCGCCATGGGGAGCAGTTTTGAACAGGCTGTTAAGGGGAAATTCCTTGATAAAATGCCGACAATTCTCCATGATGAACTGCCTAAGGTCCAGATAGAACTTGGCAACTGGTGGTCCGTGACCCCTGGTTCGCAGATTTTATGGACAACTGCTGTTACCAATGTCCTGGAAAAAGACCGCTACGGTAATCCTTCAGGTGACCTCAAAAATCTGCTGCTGGGAAAATACGGCCCCTTCCCTTTCTACCGGCCGGCAGACTGGATCTATGAAAAGGTATTTGGCTCCAATTGGCAGAAAATCCTTGAAGAGGAAGGTGGTGTAGAGGATATCGAGGATATTGACATCGAGAAGGAGCGTGAGGTTCTTACCGAGCGTCTTGGGCACAAGCCGACGGACCAGCAGCTGGTTACCTATCTCCAGCACCACAATGACGCTGTCAATTTTTTTAAATTTGAAGAAGAGTTCGGCAAAGTCTATGTTCTGCCGCCCAGTATATTTCTACGGCGCGGCGGTTATAAGCTTGGAGAATCTCTGATGTTCAAAGACCATTACGGTAAAGAACACGTTATTGAGATCGGCCCCAAGCAGAAGGACGAGAAAGGCGAATGGTCAATTTATCTTAATGTTGACCACCAGGAACGCAATTATACCTTCATGGAAGAAACAACGGAAACTGTCGCAGCCGCAGGACCGAAGCTTAGCAAGAAAGAGATTGAAGACCTTGCCAAGGCCGGCGATATACGGGCGACATTCTCATGCAATGTCTGTGAAATAGTTGTGAAAGAGGATGATGAAGTGGTTGTGGGTGATAAGCTGGCTGTTGTTGAAGCCATGAAGATGCAGACACCCGTTGTCAGCCAGGTTGAAGGAACGGTCGTGGAAATTCATGCCAAGGTTGGTGATGCCCTGAAACCAGGCGATAAAATCATGAAAATCATCACTGATGTAAAATAACGGTCTGCACTATAAGCCCGGACTGCAGATTGAAGCTCCCCAGGGCTTGCCGCGGGGAATCTCCTGAGGTAAGGATGTTGAATTTTTCAAATGCACTTATTAACCCCGCAGCAGGTAAGCGAAGACTCCGAGCTGCGAGGAATGTGTTTGCTGTTCCTGTTCATACAGAAAAACCGGAACCTCATATCTGAGATTCAGGTTTTTTGACCTAGCTCAAAGTGTCAGTACTGAAAATTACCGCTGTGTTTCTTCGGCTGTCCCTCTAATCAGCGCCCTTTTTTCACATTACCTCGATTACGGAGTTCAGTGTGCAATAGAGGTTAGTGACACGGTTCTCATTTTCAGGATCACACCACCACTGTCCGTCAACAACAAACTGGTATTCATAACAGCCTGGTTTTAGCTGAACTTTTTTCTTCCACATATCACCTTTAAACTTCCGGAGTCGGTAATCTTTGGAATCGGGCTGCCAATCATTGAAGTCGCCTGCCAGATAAACTTCTTTAGCATCCGGTGCATACAAACAAAATTCAGTTGAAGGCACGGTTGTTTTTTTTACCTTTGCCGGAACTGTTTTTTTCTTAACAGCCTTTTTCTTTGTTTTAACCGGTTTTTTTGTTTTTGTAGCCATAGTGGTTATACCTCCTGTTATTAAAAAATTAACGAGCATGCTCAATTCGGGTTACATCCAACTGATTTCTTATTGAAGAAAATCCATGAAGTTGTCAATAAAAAAAATTGGTTGCAGCATTCTTTAACTGATTATTAATTCCCGGTTGTAAACCTTTATTCAGACACACTTACTTCAGTAATAGGTCAAACGGTTGAAACCTCCCTTTTCATACCAGGGTCGCCCGGCATCAAAACCTGTCATTTCAATGATCATTACCTCAAGCACCAGGTAAACTTTCGTACCCTTGCGCACACAGGCTGTCAGGGTATCACCATGGTGTCCCATGGCTGCATGCAGATGAATTTTCGGCTCATTATCATCCCAGAAAATACTCCCGGTTCCCATTACTTCTCTGGCTCCACGCACTTCACGCCATACAGGGTCTGGCGGCATGGTCGGCTCCTTGGGTCCGGTTACTACATCTGCCTCCCGCAACCCGCCCAAGATATGAAACCAACCCTGCCGGATATTTTCCTTTTTAATCAGCTCAATGAGTTCTTCAAGAAATAAATCCCCCTCATCAAACCGGACACTGAAAACTCTTCCTATTGTTCCTTTTCGGTATTCCATAATACTTATCCTGAATTTTGTAAAAATTGAGATTTTTCCAAGGCAGCCTTCAGAATCCGAAACAACTCCCGCCTGAATTTCCTGTTGTGGGTTCTGGCAAACTGTATGGCTGTATTTTTTAACAAAGTTTGATCCACATCAGGCAGTTGGGCAATAATTATCTCTATTGCCTCGCAGCCATCTAGGAATTTCACTGGTTCATTTTCACTTATAAATCCATTGCTGTGTTTTCTCTCTTCGTAACGTTGAACTGCTTCATCGATCAGCAGATTACGTAAGTGTTCCAGTTCATGAAATTCACGCTTTTCTTTCAGCATGGAACCTTTTCTGCTGGCCAGAAAATCATAAAGTTCCTCAACAGGAATATCACGAAGAAGTTTTGCGGTATACTTAATCTGTCGTTTTCTGGTGCCGCCTTTAAGGTCTCTGGCTGCAGCAATTTCATTCCGGATTTCCTGGTCACATGGCAGAACATCTATTTCCACCTGAGTCAGTGCCGCAAGCTCTATCACAAGCTGCTCTAACCCTTTCGCCCTTCTTTTTTTTTCAGATTTGCTCAGTTGAGAATTCATTAACTTTACCAGCTGATTTTTCTTTCACTACTTTTATTTTTTTATATGAACAGTTCGGGTAAAGTTATATACTATTTCATATTATCAATAAATGCTTAACCATCTTGTTTATCTATTTCCCGGATCAATAAAGTTTTTCATACAAATTTTCTGACGAGGTAGTGCAAATGATACAGACACAGTCCTTCAGCATCAACCAGCCGACAAGAATTGTCTTTGGTGTAAATAAAGTAAAGCACTTAAGTGACCTGGTAACAGAACTGGGTGGCAATCGGGTTTTTCTGGTTGCTGATCCCGGCTTGCAGCAGGCCGGAATTATCAACCGGATTTCAGCTGTACTTGATGAAGCGAAAATTCCCTATACTCTCTATGACAAGGTAACACCGGAACCGGGTCTCAAGCTCGCCGACCAAGGATTGAAGCTGGCTAAAAAAATGAAAGCGGATTGTGTCGTTGGCGTGGGAGGCGGCTCAGCACTCGACATAGCCAAGGCGATAAGCATTCTATTGACCAATGGCGGCAAAGCGGAGGATTATTTAGGCCTGGGCAAAATTAAACTTCAGGGGGTCCCCAAAATTATGATCCCGACAACTGCCGGCACCGGCGCCGAGGTTACTTTCACAGCAGTATTTATTAACGAAAAAACCAATTCCAAAGGTGGGATGAACGGCGACCCTCTCTATCCGGACGCAACAATACTTGATCCAACGTTAACCTTAAGTCTCCCTGCTCATGTTACGGCAGCTACCGGGATTGACGCTTTTACCCATGCCCTCGAGGCCTTTGTTTCTACCCAGTCCCATGCAATATCTGACATGTACGCCCTTGAAGCAATTGACCTGATCAGTAACAATCTACGTGTTGCCTATGCCAACGGCGGCAACCTTGAAGCACGTTCAGCAATGCTGCTGGGGAGCCTGCTTGGCGGCAAAGCACTTGCAACCGCCGGCGTTGGCCTGGTTCATGCCATGGCATATCCCTTGGGTGGCATGTTCAATACTGCCCACGGGCTGGCCAATGCGGTTCTGCTGCCCTATGTGGTTGAATACAATATTATCGGATGTCCTGAAAAATATGCCATGATTGCCCAGCTGATGGGATATGAAACCGAAGGAATACCGCTGCGTGAAGCGGCACAGTTGGCTGTGGATGCTATTCACCAGCTTAATGCGGATGTCGGGATTCCCAATAGTCTCAACGCTCTCAATATCCCGACAAACAAAATTACGGAAATGGCAAAAATTGCTCTGACGGTTACAAGACCGGTTGAAAACAATCCAAGGAAGCCGACTTTAGAAGAGGTGATAGCAATTTATGAGGCAGCTTTCTAAATGATCTACCGGTTGAGATTCACAATTTTATCCCATATCATCTCGGCACACTCTTCTTTGGAACGGAGCGGCAGTTTCTCCAACTGATAATTTCGGTCAATAAGGCTCACCTCGTTTGTATCGGCTCCGAAACCTGTATCTGTACCAATGATGTCATTTATGACAATCAGGTCCAAGTTCTTTTCTTTAAGTTTTCGCCTGCCTTCTTCAACATGCCCTTTGCTTTCGGCTGCAAAACCTACAAGCAGGGGACGAATAGCCTTTTTCTTCTTATAGCCGAGTATTTTTAGAATATCGGGATTGGGAATCAGTTCAAGCTCGATTGACGTGCCGCTCTTTTTTACTTTCTGCTTCATTTTCTTTCCCGGACGATAGTCGGAAACAGCCGCTGCCATGACCACTATATCAGCGCTTTCGTACTTTGCCAGTATAGCGTCGTGCATTTCAATACCGGTCATGACATTGATCATCTCCACCCCGGGAGGGGGATCGATTGCGCTGGGGCCGCTGACCAAAATAACTCTGGCCCCCCTTCGCTTGGCAACTCTTGCCAGAGCATAACCCATTTTCCCGGACGAACGATTGCTGAGAAGCCTGGCAGGATCATAAGACTCCCAGGTGGGACCGGCGGAGATTAATACGGTCTGACCCTGCAGATCCTGACGGGTAAAAACCGATACAATCTTTTCCCGTGCTGTTTTCCAGTCTACGAGCCTGCCAACTCCATCATCACCGCAGGCAAGTTTTCCCTGTTCCGGTTCAATAACAGTATAGCCATACTCCTGCAGCTTGAACAGGTTGGCCTGGGTGGCCTTATGACAGTACATATTGCTGTTCATAGCAGGGAAAACAAGAACCTTGGTGTTACCCGCCAAAACAAGGACAGAGAGCAGGTCATCAGCAAACCCATGTGCCAGTTTTGCAATAGTTTGCGCCGTGGCAGGTGCGATAACAAACAGGTCGCACTCCCTGGCAAGGGTTATATGTGTCATTTCCTCACCGGCATCCTTTTCGAACATTCCTGTGTAAACTCTTCTGCCTGAAAGGGATGCAAAAGTCAGGCCGGAAACAAAATGTGTAGCTGCTTCAGTCATAACCACGCTTACTTCAGCCTCTGCCTTGACAAGCTCCCTTACCCACTCTGCAGCCTTGTACGCTGCAATGGAGCCGCATATGCCGAAAAGAATTTTTTTCCCTGCCAACAAAGTTTTCATGAAAGGTCTGCCATTAATATTTATTTTTAAGTTCAAATGCTTTAGTCGGCATCATCAAAGCACGAAACTGACAGATAATTTGCTAAAGATACATATGATATTAGTGATCCCTGCTGCAGCCTGCAAGACTTTTTACTTTTTATCATATGTGCCTCAATAGCAGTTCGGATAACTTTTTCCGTTTCGATTTCTGGTTATGATGGAGTGGATATCCCAGGGCAACTACCGCCATGAGATCGAAATTGTCTGAAAGTCCGAGAATACTGTTTACTGCATCCTTGTTTTTCAGGATCTGTCCCAGCCAGACAGCTCCCAGGTCCAGGGCTTCAGCCGCAAGGAGCATATTCTGGATACAGGCGCCGGCTGACTGATGGTCCTTCACCGCATCATACATTTCATCCTTGGCCAAGTATACTGCTATCAGGGCGTTGGCGCCTCTGACTATGTGACCGTAATGTGTCTGCCCGGCCAATTTTTCCTTAAAAGAAGAATCCTGAATGATTACAAAACGCCAGGGCTGATTATTCAATCCGGATGGGGCCCAGATACCTGCCTTTACTATCTCATGCAGTTTTTCTAGAGATATTCCCCTGACATTGAATTCACGTATACTCCGACGTTTATAAATTGCTTCCAGAACCGGTGAATTCATATTTCTTTTCCTCAACAAAAAGATTTTTATCTACAAAATTTTGTATTTTTTGAATCTGTATAAGAAAAAATGATGACTGTCAACCACATCACCGTAGGACCAAATTGGTTTGTAATAATTTTTTGCTATCCCTAGCAGATATTTTCATGAAAAAGAGTAAATAAGCGGATTGCCTCATTTATAATAATCTGGTAGAAAGTCGGCTCGGAGCAAAACCTTATGGGAAAGAAAAAAAAGCATGCAAATCTGCCGCGGCTGCCGGACGGCTTAAACGTCATTGACACCCATTGCCATCTTGATATGATCAGCTCAGCGATTGATGTTGGTACAACTGTTGCCAGAGCTGTTGCCGCAGGTGTTACCCCGATAATTACTGTCGGTATTGATCTTGAAAGTTCCCAGAAAGCCATTCAGCTTGCAGGTCAATACGATCCAGTATATGCAACAGTCGGGATACATCCACACAATGTGCAGCAATTAGATGAAAGGATATATGCCGAACTGGCGAAACTCTGCAAATATCCAAAAGTTGTGGCATATGGCGAAATTGGCCTTGATTATGTCAAACAGTATGCTCCGAGAAATATTCAGCTGGAACACTTTGAACGCCAGATTGATTTGGCTCGGACTATGCCTCTTCCCCTGGTGATTCATGACCGTGCCGCGCATGATGATATACTCCATATCCTTAATCAAAAACGACCTTTTTCTGCGGGCGGAGTAATGCATTGTTTTTCAGGTGACTGGCATTTTGCAAAAAGAGTGCTGGATCTGGGTTTCTATATTTCCATTCCTGGAGTAGTGACATTTAACAACGCGGCTGCCATACAGGAGGTTGTCCAGAAAATTCCTCTTGAAAGGTTGACACTGGAAACAGATGCTCCTTTTCTAACACCAGAGCCAATGCGCGGCAAAAAGAACTTCCCTGAATACGTGATGTATACAGCCCAAAAAATAGCTGACCTGCGTGGTCTGCCCCTTGAAAAACTGGCGCGTATTACTACAGAAAACGGTTTCAGGCTTTTTAATTTTACAAACCATTAACAGTTTAACCGGCCTCACATCTCCTTTGCGTATGTTACCTGATAATCTAACAGAAATTAAAGGCCGCATTGCAGCTGCCGCATCCCGGGCCAACCGTTCATCGTACGTAATAAAGCTTGTGGCTGTTTCCAAACTGGTACCGGTTGAAAGAATTATTGAGGCTCTGGATCTCGGTCACTCTATTTTCGGCGAAAATTACATTCAAGAAGCACTTGAAAAAATACCTTGTATAAATAATCAGGTAAAACAGAAAGCTGTATTCCACTTCATAGGCAAACTGCAGAGTAACAAGGCAAAAAAAGCGGCAGAGCTTTTTGATGTCATTGAAACAATTGACAGTATCAAACTGGGTCTTTTACTTGAAAAGCATTGTGCTGGCTTAAACAAAAAAATGACCGCCTATGTGCAGGTCAACGTAGGAGGCGAAGGTCAAAAATCCGGTATTGCGCCCCAAGAGTGTGAAAAAATTATTCAGGGCCTGAGTCACTGTCAGTTTCTGAACATTGTCGGCCTTATGACCATGCCGCCATATTTCGCCGATCCTGCCGGGGCACGGCAATACTTTATTAAACTTCGCCAACTTGCCGAAAAATTGAAAGCAAAAGGGTTACTGGGGCAACATGGCCCGGTTGAACTCTCCATGGGAATGTCAGGTGATTTTGAAGTGGCTATAGAGGAAGGTGCAACCGTTGTCCGAATAGGCACTGCAATATTTGGTAAACGCTCGGATTAATCTTTGCAATAATATTATGTAGAAATTATAGTTTTTAAGAAATAATATTTCCCTTTATCTTATCTAGCGCCTCCTTAAGGTGATTAGTTAACAGTTAATTTATCTTAACCGGGTTTTATACATGAAAATAACTATCATTGGAACCGGATATGTAGGGCTTGTAACCGGCACGTGTCTTTCTGAGTTTGGACATGAGGTCATCTGTGTTGATAAAGATGAAAACAAGATTTCAGAACTGCGGTCAGGGAAAGTCCCTATTTATGAGCCGGGCTTAGAAAGCCTTGTCCAGAAAAATGTTCATGAAAAGCGGTTACAATTTGACACTGAGGCACGCAATGCTGTGCCATGGGCTGATACAATATTTATCGCTGTCGGCACACCAGCAAACAGACGCGGTGACGGATATGCCGACCTCTCCTTTATTTATGATGCTGCCAGAGAAATTGCCCCGCTATTGAATGAATATACCCTGATAGTGAATAAAAGCACCTCCCCTGTCGGCACAGCCCGTCAGATTGCCAGAATCATCCGGGAAACAAACCCTGGCGCCGATTTTGATATTGCATCAAATCCGGAATTTCTCAGGGAAGGCGCGGCGATCAATGACTTCATGCGGCCGAACCGAGTAGTCATCGGAGTCGAAACTGAACGTGCAGCTGCTGTTTTGCGGGACATCTACAAACCGCTTTATCTGATCGAAACACCTATCGTGCAGGCGGATATTGAAACCGCCGAACTGATAAAATATGCCGCAAACGCTTTTCTTGCAGTCAAAATAAGCTATATAAATGAAATGGCAGTTTTGTGTGAAAATCTTGGCGCAGATGTTATAAAACTGGCAAAGGCCATAGGTTTGGACAACAGGATCGGTTCCAAATTTCTCCACCCGGGACCAGGCTACGGCGGGTCCTGCTTTCCCAAAGATACTCTGGCATTAAGCAGGATGGCTCAGGAAAACGGCACAGGGGTTCGTATTGTCGAAGCTGCCATTGAAGTTAATGCTGCCCAGAAAGCACGGATGATAAAAAAAATTCGTGATGCCTTGGGAGGCAGTGAAGCCGGAAAAATCATCGGAGTTTTAGGTCTTACATTCAAACCTGAAACCGATGACATACGGGATGCCCCCTCCCTTACAATATTGCCGGCTTTACTTGAAAAAGGAGCCAGTATACAAGTGCACGATCCTCAGGGCATGCAGGAGGCAAAAAACTATCTGCCGGCTGGAATTAAATACAAGGAAGATCAATATCAGGTCTGCGAAGGGGCTGACGTTTTAATCCTGATGACTGAGTGGAATCAGTATCGGGCGCTTGACATGAAGAGAATAAAATCCTTAATGCGGAGTGCCGTGTTCGTTGATCTGCGGAATGTCTATGAACCGGGAGAGATGAAAGCGCTTGGTTTTGCCTATTTTGGGGTTGGACGATCCGGCTAGATTTTGAATCTTTTCGCTACAGGTAAGCGAAAAGCTCGAGTAGCGAGGAATGCTCCCTCAAAGGGCCTTAAAGCTCTTCCCTGTGCAACTGGGAAGAGCTTTAAGGAAACAACAGGTTTTCAGATAGAATACATTATTTCCCGGAAGCCCTTTTTGATGCCTTAAGGGGATTTACTCTGACCGTTTGTACCACTATCTCAGGTTTGGCATGGGTGGCGAAATTGCAGAAACCATTTCGCCATTTGGCCGCAGGATTTGCATAGGTCTTGCAAAACTTGTCATTCTCTTCGGCAATGATTCGCTCACATCCTTCACATTTTTCAACTATCGGTTTAAAAAAACTCTGCATGATATTTTACTCCTTAAAATTAATGAACATCTATCAATATATTCAGGTTATTACTCTGCCTTCAGGCAGCAATATTTTTTAAAATGAAACAATGGCACAATGCCTGCATAAAAAAAGAGCCACAACAGGCCCTCCAATCATGCCAAAAATAACCTAATATTTTATTAAAATAAATTCATATTGTCAATAACACTAACCTGATATTTATTTGTCTGCAGATGGGGAATTTGTGCTATTGTTTTAATCTATTATTTCGTTTAATATTAGAAACTTGTTATATGGATACAAACCGAAGTATCCTACTTCTTATGCCTATTAGCTGAAAATTCACCTGAAATGAGGGGACCTTATGCCACATTATAATTGGAAGGGAAAAAATTCATACGGTGAAAAACGCAAGGGAGTGATCGAGGCCCCGAATATTGAGGCGGCCAGAGCCCATTTAAAAAAAATCAGGGTGACTCCTACCAAACTGAAGGAAAAGCCGAAAGACCTTTTCGAAAATGTTGCGTTCTTCCAACCCAAGGTCACAAGCAAGGACGTGGTTATTTTTACCCGGCAACTCTCAACCATGATTGATGCAGGCCTTCCCCTGGTACAGGGACTTGAAATTCTTGGAAACCAGCAGGAGAATCCCACCTTTAAAAAGATCCTCATCCAGATAAGGGGTGATGTTGAAACTGGAACGACATTTGCTGATGCCTTGAAAAAACACCCCAAGGTTTTTGATTCTCTTTTCTGTAATATGGTTGAAGCAGGTGAGATCGGTGGCATCCTGGATACAATTCTGGCACGCCTTGCAATTTTCATGGAAAAGAACATGACCCTCAAAAAAAGGGTTAAAGGGGCCATGACTTATCCCATTATCTGTCTCTGCATCTCAATTGTCATCCTGGGTGTTATCCTCATCTTTGTTGTGCCTGTTTTCGATAAAATGTTCACAGACTTTGGTGCTGCTCTCCCCGTTCCCACCCAGATTGTTGTGAACATGAGCAACTTTGTAAAAAACAATTTTCTTTACGGTGTTGCCTTTATAGCCATTATGATATTCGCTTTCAGAAAATTTTACGCCACTGAAAAGGGCGAGAAAAAAATAGATGCCCTTGTACTCCAACTGCCGATTGTTGGTGACCTTGTGCGCAAGGTTGCTGTGGCAAAATTCTCCAGAACTCTAGGCACCATGCTAAAAAGCGGGGTCCCGATCCTTGAGAGTCTTACAGTTGTGGCCAAGACGTCAGGCAATAAAGTCATAGAGACCGCAGTATTTCGCACGGCGGATGCCATCAGTGAGGGCCGGCCCATCGCTGAACCGCTTGAAGAAACAGGTGTTTTCCCGGGCATGGTTGTCCAGATGATCAACGTTGGCGAAGCTGTCGGTGCCCTTGATGCCATGCTGGAGAAAATTGCTGATTTCTACGATGAAGAGGTTGATCAAGCCGTAGACAACCTGACTGCCATGATTGAACCATTCATGATGGTCTTTCTGGGCGGCATGATCGGTGGTCTGGTTGTCGCCATGTATCTGCCCATCTTCAAAATGGGTGAAGTTGTCGGTTAAAAAACAGATTATTAAATGTAAACCTGATAGAGGAAACTTATGGGAGAGATAATAGGCGTTCTTGGCAGGGAAATACTAGATTCCCGCGGTAATCCTACTGTAGAAGTGGATGTCTATCTTGATTCCGGTGCCATGGGCCGGGCCCTGGTCCCTTCCGGTGCTTCCACAGGCAAACGGGAGGCACTTGAACTGAGAGATACCAGAAAAAAAAGATATCTGGGAAAAGGTGTGCAGCAGGCTGTTGCCAATGTCAATGAAGTGATTGGCCCTGCGCTCATCGGTCTCGAATCAACCCAACAGGTCAGTATTGATGAAACAATGTTGAAACTGGACAATACGGCCAACAAGAGAAAACTGGGTGCCAATGCCATCCTTGGAGTTTCCATAGCTGTGGCTCGTGCTTCGGCCATTGAACTAGATTTGCCGTTATACACTTATCTCGGTGGCGTAAATGCCAAAATGCTGCCGGTACCCATGATGAATGTGTTGAACGGCGGAGCTCATGCTGACAACAATGTCGATATTCAGGAATTCATGATTATGCCCATCGGCGCACCTTCATTTGCCGAAGCCCTACGGTCAGGGGTGGAAGTTTTCCATAACCTGAAACGTGTGTTGAAAAAAGCAGGTCTTCAGACCGCTGTCGGTGATGAAGGAGGATTTGCACCAAATCTGCGGTCAAACGAAGAGGCGATGGAATCTTTGCTCGAAGCAATTCAGCAGGCAGGTTATAAGCCGGGCAAAGATGTCGCCATTGCCCTGGATGTTGCTGCCAGTGAACTCTATAACACCAAAGAAAAATGTTATATCCTGACTGCAGAGAAAAAAAAGAAAAAAACCGCGGCGCAGCTGATAAATTTCTACGCTGACTGGGTCAAAAAATACCCTCTTGTCTCTATTGAGGATGGCCTTGATGAAAGCGACTGGGGTGGCTGGGCTGATTTGTCAAAACAGTTGGGAAACAAAGTACAGCTGGTCGGTGATGATATTTTTGTTACCAACACCAAAATCCTGTCCCAGGGCATTGAAAAAAACATTGCCAATTCCATTCTCATAAAACTGAACCAGATCGGAACAGTGACCGAGACCATCGATGCAGTCGACATGGCTCACCGGGCCGGTTATACTGCTGTCATTTCACATCGCTCAGGTGAAACCGAGGACACAACCATTGCAGATCTGGCAGTAGCACTCAATACCGGTCAGATTAAAACTGGTGCTCCCTCACGAACAGACAGGGTCGCCAAGTATAACCAGCTGTTGCGCATTGAAGAGGAACTCGGTGCTACAGCTATTTATGCAGGCGCAAGAGGTCTTTTTTCAAAGTGATCATCAGCATCCCTTACGCCTGACAAAGAATCATTGTTGAACCTGGACATGTTCACTGCGTGAATTACAACAAGAAGGATTGTTTTGAGAACTATAATTTTTTCAGTTCTTGACAAATAGCAGTAATTTTGATTAGTTGTGATTTATTATCCCAAAAGGAGGATCTTGGTATATGACTCTTACAAAGGCTGACCTTGTCCAAAAGGTTTACAAAAGTCATGAAAACCTGACAAAAGCACAGGCCACCCAAGCTGTCGAAGCCTTACTGGGTACAATGAAAAATTGTCTCGCCAATGGGGAAGAACTTCTGATCAGTGGTTTCGGCAAATTCAATGTCAAAGACAAGAATGCCAGAAGGGGACGAAACCCACAGACCGGAGAAGAGCTAATCCTTGATCCACGCCGGGTCATCACGTTTAAGCCCTCAGGTATACTGCGCTCAAAAATTAATGGTTAGCACAACAGCATTAAGCGCATAGTCTTTCCTGGCCTGCTATTTTGATAATTGGTTTTTTCGGGGAGGTTTTCCTTTATGGAAACACCTCCCTTTTAATTTTTCTCAATTCTTCCATGTTTCCAGTCCTGACAACTAAGAATATTGCTCTTTCGCAGGTTGACTTCAATGATTTTTCCTGCTCGATCTCCCCCGAGCCCGAAATCGACGACGTAACCCTCAGAAGATCGATTGACCGTTATGGTATCCTGCATCCGCCTGTTGTCAGAGAAATTTCTGCCGGACTGTATGGTGTTGTAACTGGCAGAAAAAGACTGCTTGCCTTGCTCGCCCTGCAAAAAGGAAACACATGTCACTGCCTGGTTGTCAGCAAGCGGGTCCCCAAAATTGAGATCTTTGATATGCTGCTTGCAGAAATCCAGCTCACCCGGCAGCTTACAATTGTTGAAAAAGCCATCTTCCTGAATAAAATTATTCCACTTGCAGATGAGAGACAAATTGTCAAAGAATACCTGCCGCGCTTGGGTCTTGCCCCGGACCCTTTAATTCTGCAGCAGATCCTGAAACTACTCGAACTTGAAAAGCCTGTTCTTCTCGGCATGCACCAGGGATATGTAAATGAAAGGGTTGCCCGTAATTTTATCGCATTACAGGTTCAGGACAGAACAATCCTTTTTGAAATAATTGCAGCCCTACGGCCCAGCTTCAGCAACCAGATAAAACTGATTCATATATGTCAGGAGCTGGCCGGCAGAGAGAATAAAAGTATAGTAACTTTGCTCGACAATGATGAGGTGCATGCCATTCTGCATCATCAGGATGCCAACCCGCCCCAGAAAATCAAAAACCTGATGGCCTGGCTTGCCCGCAGGCAGACGCCTAGGTATAAACAGGCCGAAGAAGAATTCAGCCGTTTTGTCACCGCAATACGTCTGCCCGGAAATGTTTCCGTCGCTCACACACCCTTTTTCGAAGATGACAAAGTAACTCTTTCCATCAGATTTCGCAGTCTGAAATCCTTACAACAAGCCTGGAAAAAAATAAAACATGCAACGCGCGAAAACGGTAATTAAGGGATGCCTTGAAAACTGCAGCCTAGAGAGACAGGACATGCTCCAAATGGCAGCCGAGGCAGCATTAAAAGCAGGAACCCTCCTGCGGGAACTTTTTGAACAGCCGCATCAGATCCGGCACAAATCTGCTATTGATCTGGTGACCGAAGCAGATTTGGCTTCAGAGGAACTGATCCTTGACATGCTGCAGCACAGCCTGCCGGGCGTAAAAATCATGTCTGAAGAATCCTTTGCAGCATATGACGATATCCCAACGGAACCTACCTGGATCATCGACCCTCTTGATGGTACCACAAACTTTGCCCACAATTTTCCGTGGTTTGCCGTCTCCATTGCCCTTTATGCCGAGGGCAGGAGCCAGGTGGGGATTATTTACAATCCCATGCAGAATGAATTGTTCTGTGCTGCGCTTGGCAGCGGCGCCTGGTTGAATGACAAGCCCATCAAAGTTTCCAACGTCGCCTCGCTGCAAAATGCATTGGTGGCAACAGGCTTTCCCTACGATGTCCGGGAAAAATCCGACGCCATTCTGGCTGCACTCAAAACTGTTCTGACGCATGTGCAGGGGGTGAGAAGACCCGGCGCTGCCGCACTTGACCTGGCATATCTCGCCTGCGCCAGATTGGACGCTTTTTGGGAGGTTGGCCTCAAACCCTGGGATACTGCTGCCGGATATTTACTGGTTGAAGAGGCCGGAGGTACTCTTTCAAACTTCGCCGGTGCTCCATTTTCACCCTTCAGCCCGGAACTCCTTGCCTCAAATACCCTTCTCCATAATGATCTTACCGCCTTGCTGACTGAGTTCAGCAGCGCAGCTCCCTAAATTTATTTCCCCGCATAAAGCCATTAATCTTAGTAAAATATGAATCTTTATTGTATATATGTGGCTGGTACTCTCGACTGATTATTCCTCAAGACAAACTGCAGAAAAATGTTACGTATCCTCAAAAACAATACCCTCATCCTCATTATCATCCTGTTAACCGTTTTCACCGCAGCCCGGCAGGGCGCATGTGCCGATGATTTTTCCAGCTGGCTGGAAGGCCTGCGGCAGGAGGCCAGGACAAAAGGCATCAGTGAAACAACTCTGCACGAGGCCCTTGATGATCTCCAACCTATTCCGCGGGTCATCGAACTGGACCGGAGACAGCCGGAGTTCACCCAGACTTTCTGGCACTACCTTGACACTCGGGTAACGGAAGACCGGATTGAACGGGGACGCATGCTCCGGGAACTCCATGCAGAGCTTCTTGACAGTATTGCACGGGACTATGGCGTCCAGCCTCGCTTTCTCGTGGCCTTCTGGGGGCTGGAAACAAACTTCGGCGATTATCTGGGAAGCTTCCCGGTCATTGGCTCACTGGCCACCCTGGCGCATGATCCGAGGAGAAGCGACTTCTTTCGGACCGAACTCCTGGCCGCCCTGTCAATCATCGATGCGGATCATATTCCCGTGGATGAAATGATCGGTTCCTGGGCAGGTGCCATGGGACAACCCCAGTTCATGCCTTCGACATTTATCCGTTTTGCCGTTGATGCAGATAATGACGGGAGGCGTGACATCTGGCACAGCCTGCCGGACGTATTTGCCTCTGCAGCAAATTTTCTGTCAAAATCCGGCTGGCAGGGGGACAGGACCTGGGGCCGTGAAGTGAAGCTTCCGCCGGATTTCGCTCTTGAACTGACAGGACTTGAAGTGGAAAAGAGCCTTACAGCCTGGCAGGTCCTCGGGGTAAGAATGTCCAACGGTGCTGATCTGCCCAGGCTAAACATTAAAGGTTCCATTATTCTGCCGGCGGGGCATGCAGGTCCGGCCTTCTTGGTTTATAATAACTACCGCACCACCCTGCAGTGGAACCGTTCCGATCTCTATGCCATTGCAGTTGGATATCTTGCCGATCGGATAGCGGGCCAGGCTCCTCTGACAACAACCAGGCCGGTTTCGGAACAGCGGCTCAGCCGCAGCCAGGTTGAAAAAATTCAGGAACTTCTCACTGCCCGGGGCTTTGATCCCGGACCAATCGACGGTGTCATGGGTTCGCAGACCCGCCGGGCCATAAAAAAATTTCAGCAGACCGCGAAACTCC
>JAFDBU010000155.1 GCA_019313095.1 Deltaproteobacteria bacterium
CCGGTACAAAGTCCGGGCTTGTCGAAGTTCCGCAGGAACGAGCGATGGGGGCTGTGGCTGCATCGGCTGCAGCCATTTTATTTTTTCACGAGACTGGTGTTAAGGCCGCGAATCTTGAAGCACCCGGACCATGCCTGCCAGGCTGCAGAAAAAGAACCTTCGCCCCACGGCCATCCAGGCCAGGGCAAAGGGGGGTATATTGATAAAAAAGGCAGCGGCTACCCGCTGCCTTCAAAATACTTATTCAATAGGTTTTATACTAGTTTTCTATCCACTTTTTCAGCTTATTCACCTCATCTTCATTCATAACAATGGACCACGGTCCACGCTCACCTTCAAGCAGGGCCATGCTCTTGCCGTAAAGAGTCCGGTTCTCGCCGAACAGGTTGGCAAAGCTTTCGATCTCCTTATTGGAGAAAGCAATGGCAGTTTTCAGGTCACGCAGGGATTCGTCCGTGCGCTCCAGTTCACCATATGCCAGTCCGCGGGCAAAGAATGCAGCACCTCTCTCATGGTTAAATGAAATCGAGGTAGACAGATCATCGATCGCCTCTTTGAATTCGCTTTTCCTGAGATGAGCGATGCCACGATAGTAGAAAGCTCTCTCATTGTCTGCATCAATTTCCAGTACCCGGTTGAAATCCTCTATTGATTTGTCTAATTCACCCAGGGTCAGGTAAGCAGCTCCCCGGCTTAAAAAGACATTGATCGGGTTGCAGCCTTCCTCTTCGGCCTTGGTAAACAGTTCAATGGATTCCTCGGGGTGACCGGTTGCAAACAATGATTTTGCTTCATGTAACAGTTCATTGCTTGTCATATTAGTCACCTCCTTCGCATATGCAAAGGTTTGCTTGAAAACTTTATATCAGCTCATATATAAAATATAAGAATCATTCTCAGAAATTCCAGGTGAAGCGGTAAATGCAATACTGTTAAGGGTATTAAAGGACGATTCTGAAATATGCCTCGAATTCACCATTTTTTGCAGCTTTCAGTTCAACAGTCTGCAGTTCAACCTGTGATGACATGGAAAAGCGTTTTGGACCTTGAGAAGGGTCTCTGAAATACATCTGGCTGGTCAGAACAACTTTCCCGGCCTGCAAAACCTTGTAATGAATATGGGCCGGCCGGGGCTCGTATGCACCTGGAATAATAGTTTTGAAAAAGAAAGTTCCGTCAGCTGCAGTTATCGCCGCACCCCAGTATTGAAAATTCGGGTCTCTCTCACCCGGGGTAGAGTCGCCTGGATGTTTATACCTGCCCTGTGGGTCTGTCTGCCAGATCTCAATGATGATATCTTTCTGGACTTCACCCCTGGTATTGATTACAACACCTGAAAGGTTCAGGATATCTCCCTGGGCGGTCCCGGTCTGCCCTTTTACATGGACCAGGTCGTTGTCAACATCCTGCTGTATCGTCACAGGGTAGAATGGACCTTCGTAATCAGCCGGTGTTTTGGGATACGGTCCCTGGGCCGCTGACTCTTGTTCTGCCAGGTACAAAAATGGCAGCAGAACAAGCAGAATTATTATAAACAGGTTTTGGATTTTCATATTCTGTCACCAAAGAGTTATTTTTTGCTATGCTGCGCCAGTATTTCGTCTATTTCAGCCACGGTAAATTTATTAAGCTGAATGATAGAAGCCTGGGGCCGGTAGGCAGGAGGCAGGATATTCCGGGCATCTTCCCTGGAATCTGTTTCAACCGTTATCCATGCCTTATGGACGCCATCCTTACAGCCCCAATCGGCTTTTGTGGCAAAATGGGAGCCGTAATTCAGAAAGCTTTCAATTACCTGGGCACAGGCCAGCAACTCTTCTTCATGCGGTACTTCGATAAGAAATTTTGGCATAGTTGGTACCTCCTGAAACTATAATTTTCAAACTGTCCTCAAAGAGTTCTATACATAAAGTATAATTATGGTTTTGAAAAATACCAGACGGATGCCAAAAGGTGAACCCCCTGATACGCAAACCTTGCAAAGAGACCAGGAATGTATAAAGTTAGAATCATGCAAGAGCAGTTGGGACTGGTTTAGAAAAAAAGTCAGGAGGAATTTAAATGACCCTTATTCTTAGCCTCCACCCGGTCGGGCAGATTATTGCCATACTGTTTGCCTGCTATGCCGCCTACCTGGGGCTGCAGAGAACCAAAAGCCTGCACTTTGGCAAAACAACCCGATTTTACCGGGAACGCCATGTCATTACCGGGTCAATTGCTCTTATTTCAATGCTGGGGGGTATCGCAGCAGGATCAATAATGGTGAACCGCTATCTCCTCAGTCCTGATATGAGTCTGCATGTCGCTGTTGCCATGATAATACTGGTGCTCGGGCTGTTCGGCATCATTTCAGGTTTTGTCCTGTATCTTATACCAAAACAGCGCAGATTGCTGCCTGCTGTCCACGGCATAAACAACCTCGTTATTCTCCTTCTGGCTTTGGTCCAGGTCGTCACAGGCATAATGGCGTACATGCGTTATGTACTGCACCTGTAGCCCGCTCCGCCTCAGTTTTTTACGGATTTTTATCTCTGCACTCAATTGTTTATTTGACCTTGTCCTGCCACAAAACATTCAGGAAATATTTTCCACTGGAAGATGCTATGGATAATTAGAACTGACAGCACGGCATAAACAATGAATACAATACCCGGTCTGAACTCTTTTTCAGTCATAAGCATATAAAAGCCGAAGAGCAGGGTCAGGCTTTCCATGTAACGGGCACCGATCCAGAGCTGGTTGGTATAGAAATCATAATCGGTAAAAACCGGCATGCCCTTGTAGGCCAGGGTATGAAACAGGTCTATGGAGCCGATGAAGAAATAGGCGATACCTATGAAGAGCAGGTAAGGGTTTTTTATGTACTGCCTGGAGTGCCAGGCGATCATGAAGAAGGAATAAGCAACAACAATGCTGAAAAATTCAGCCAGGATATGAAAATGAGATAGTTAAAATGGGAAGTAAAATACAGGCCGATAAGCAGAAAGCCCAGAAATGAATAATTCAGAAAATTCTGAGTCTTTTCATCAAGGTCGTAGGTTTTTATGATACGAATTGAGAACTATCCGGTATTATTGAAAAAAATAGACTTCTTCTAGAAGGTGCATACATGGAAAAAACAGATTTTATTAATCCCTGTCAGCATATAAACCATGCCTTTTAAAGCAGGCAATACCCTGAAAGATACTTATATTCTTCGTATAAGGAATATAACCGGAAGGAGGTGATGTAGATGAACACCTATATTGCGACATTAACAAATGATATTAATAAAGTGCAGGATTTGAGTCATGTGTGCCGGGGTGAATGGTGCCGATTCCTAGAATCCGAGGTCGATTCTTTGCAGTATGAGTTGCAGGAGTTCCAGAATGCCGAAGGTGATTTTGAAAGAACAAAAATTGAAGAAATGTCAGCCAGGCTCAGAGATGCCTATAAACATCTGGCCACGGATATCCATATTTAAAAATTGTAAAATTGTCGGTTCGATTTGTGAACAGCTTTTTTTAAAAGGGTTTTGACGGCAATTTTTTATTGACGGCTCTGTTGAATTGCCTTGACAACGAAAGGATATACCGTTTGCGCCACTATGCGGTGGCCCTCAGGAGTTGGATGGATGAAGTCAGGCAGGTTCAGGGATGGGGTGCCCGCCACCTGTTCCAGGAAAAACGGGATGAGAATGACTCCCTGTTTTTCCGCAACGGCAGGATAGACAGCTTTAAACTGTGCCGTATATTCTGGTCCGAGGTTCTGAAGCATCTGCATGCCGGCAAGAACAACCTCAATATTTGCATCTTTTAACTGCTGTACAGCCTGGTTGATGTTTTCTCGTATAACCCTGATCGGAATACCCCGCATGCCGTCGTTGGCACCTGTTTCCAGTATTACTATGTCGGGTTGCTGTGCTATGATCCAGTCGATGCGGGTCAGGGCGCCGCTGCTGGTTTCACCGCTGATGCCTGCATTTATTACCTGCCAGTTATAACCGCCCTGCTGCAGTTTCCGCTCCAGGACCGCCGGATAGGCCTCTTCTTCCGCAACACCGAGGCCGGCGGTCAAACTGTTGCCGAGAGCAATTATGGTGCCCTCGTATACCTTTGTTGGTTGGGGCGGTTGTGCAGTGATAGCGGATGGCTTCTCCTGTGCATCACAGCCTGTGAGAACAAAGACGAAGAGCAGACAGAACAGGAGTTTGAAGTATTCTTCCCAGCCGTATTTTTTTGTTGTTACCGTCATTTTTCAATCCTCGCCCCGCAGAAAACCAGCGGGTTTTTGTTGCAGTATGGAAAGGGACGCTCCCATTCCCACACCGATTACCAGCAGCATCGTTATGGCAATCATCATTACCATGCTGCCGGGCCGCGGGTCATAGGAAATGGCGAAGACCCTGCTGCAGACGATCCAGCTGCCGGCCTGGGCGATGAGTCCGGCCAGGAGGCCGCAGGCCGATGCAACCACTAGATTCTCAAGAGTAAACACCTGCAGGATAAAACCGGTTCCGGCTCCTACAATTTTATAATACACTGCTTCCCGAATCCTTGCCAGTCGGGTTGCAAAGATCGAGCTTATGATGATCAGCAGCCCGGCTGCAATGGAAAAAGACGTGAAGAACCGGATGATGGCGGAAAGTTTATGCATGATTCTGGCAAGTACTTCGATGGTGCCGGCAATATCAATAACACTAATGTTTGGAAGTTTTTCCGCCAGTCTGTTCTGCACCTGGACCAGCTTTTCCCGCTCCATTTTTACGGCGCTGAAAATGGTCTGCGGCGCTGATTTAAGTGTTTCTTCATGAAATACAAAGTAAAAATAGGGCCGCACCTGGGACTCAGTCCGGGTC
>JAFDBU010000156.1 GCA_019313095.1 Deltaproteobacteria bacterium
ATCAAATAGAAACTATTTTGGGGCAGGAGCCGAATGTCTAGGTAACGTCAACCTTAAATATGCTTCCTTATTTTTAATTATGATAGATAACAGTTTTTGTCATTAACTCCACTGCAGATGAAATGAAAAACCCCCAATGAGAAACAGGGGGCATTATATAAGTCTTTTCTACTTGACACTGCCAGACTTATCAGTAGACAGTTTGACTATTAAACAATAGAGTTGATTAATGAGAAATCTTATTTGCTGAGCCAACGGGTGTTGTACTGTTTCACGTCAAACTTTCGGGCACATCCTTCATAGCTCATATACCTTACTTTGCCAAAGATCGGCCTTTCCTGCCATGCCCTATCGTGGACTCCACCAATGCTCCAGGCAATCCCCGCAAAACCATTCGGGTCTCTGCCGTCAAGCTCATACCTGTCATTCAGGTGTATTGCAATTGCCATTGCCTCTTCAGGGTTGGCGGACCATTCGAGAATTTTTTTAGCCCAGTACATCCGTAGGTAGCCGTGCATTTTACCCCGTTCTACCATCTGGCGCTGGGCGGCATTCCATAATTCATCATGGGTTTTGCCATTTTCAAATGTTTCCAGGGAATATTGATACTCCCTCTTGTCCGACCGGTGTGCATCCAGGGATTTTTGGGCCCAATTTGGAAATCCTTCAAAACGGTCATAGTTTTCGTTGTAGTAGCAGAAGTTATCCGCCAGTTCTCTTCTGACGATGAGTTCTTCAAGAAAGGCTTCCTTTTTCCCGGCATGCACCTTTGCCTTATTAACGAGCAGAGCTACCCTTTGGGGGGAAATATGACCGAAATGCAGATAGGGTGATATGTCCGATTGACCGTCTAGATTGGGGTTATTGCGCTTCTGATCATAAGCCTGCAATCCATTTTTAAGAAAACCTCTGATCGACTCATTGGCAGCCTTCTCGCCCGGCATAAGCCAATCCACCTCCTGAACGGAGTGATCTGTTACGTATCTATAAACTTTTTGCCACTCAATAGGAGCTGCAGAAACTTTATTGCTGTCAACGGGGTGTGGCACCAGCGCCGGAAAATCACATAGAAAGTCAGGCAGCAGTTTTTTTATTTTGGGCCGCAACGTATAGGCGCCGTATTCTTGTTTGGACGATGCGTGCCAGCAGGGCACAATGTTGTGCCCATCCACAACGTAAAAAGAACCGTTTATCGCTTTTGCCACATCCTGCTGCCAGTATTGCTTGATATGCAGTGGGTCAAAATCGGTTACTACAAAGGCCCCTTTTGTTTTTGCCAGATATCCCGGGAGAATTTCAGGGGGAGTTCCCCGCAAAAGAACAAAAGGAATTTTAAACTTCTGCAGTTTATGCTCAACCTCCTGCAGACCTTTCAGCATAAAACCGTAATGCCTGATATTGGCACCGGGATAGGCCGGCACGAGACAGAAGACGACAATAATGGGCCTTTTACGCTCCACGGCGATATTCTGGACCAGCAGAAGCGCCCAGTTGTCTGTAACCCTCTGCTCACGAGTCATCCAGTAGATAACCGGTCCGCCCTCGTCTTTTCCTTCCTTGACCAGGCGGACTCTTTGCGGTGCAATCTGATGTATGGTTTCCACGATCCTGCTCCATTCTAAAGAGAAGCACTGTCCTTCTGGCCCACCGTCACAATCCCGAGATAGCCGTCAACCGTTACTACATCCCCGGTATGGATCAGAGTTGCTGCGTCAGGCACTCCGGTGACACAGGCTATGCCGTATTCCCTGGCAATAATTGCCCCGTGGATGAGCATGCCACCCCGCCTCTCGACAACGCCTGCTGCCAGAGGTACCACAAAAGTCATGTTGGGGTCAACCGCGTCGCAGACCAGCACCTCGCCCTTTTTGAAGAGCGCCAGGTCTCCGGCACTGTCTATGACCCTGGCCAGGCCTTTGCCGATGCCGGGACCAGCCGGCTGCCCAAGGAGCTGACGTGCTTTTATATCCTGGTTTTCCTGCCCTGATGTTTTCTTTTTCTGTTTCGGGGAGCCGGGTTTATAACTCCTGTCAACGAGACTGCGGATGACCTCGCTGTCGTCCAGTTCAGCAGCCCCCGCAACATGGTTTTCCTGCAGTCGTTTTCTACCTTCCTGCAGAGCCCTGAAAAACTGTTCCTCGATTCTGCCGAGCAAGATGTTGTCATCATCACGCAGACGATAACTGGCCCGTGCCAGTTCAAGCAAACCTTCTGCCCGGGCCCGTTTTTCCTCCGCAGTGAATCTAGCAAAAAATGCAGCCTCCAAGTCAGCCTTATCTGTTTCTTTGTCGATCAGGTTTGCTTCTGCGGCTGTACTGCTGCCCATTTGCAAGATAACATTCAGCAGTTCGCTCCTGCTTGCATCACAGGTCCGGTCACTGTAGGTGCCGCAAAAGGGATCGCCATAAAGCCTGATAAATTCCTCCATAAGCCCGACAAATTGAACATCGGTTATATTGTTGCCCCATCCAGCTATAATGGTTTGCTGCAGGTCGGGGTGCTGCTGGACATAGGCACCAATTTTTCGCAGGGCCTTATTTCGTTTTATGCTCAACAGCGGCACATTCGAAAGAAGTTCGACAAATTCAAAGGGGTCCGCAGGGCTGACTGTATCATTGTAGAACCTCCCAAAAAGGCGCATGCCATGGGCAAAGGGTATGAAGTCTTCCCAGTAGACCGCTGTCCATTTTTTCTTTACCTGCAGGCGCTGAGCAAGTTCTCCGGCCAATTCTTTATCCGAAAGTGTTTCAAGGTCAGTTGCCGCCAATGCCGCTGCTACGTGCTTCATGGCAGGGAAATGGACCTGCTCAATTTTCAAACGCAGTTTTTTCAGATTATCTTCGCTCCTCTGCAGGCTGAGATACCATCCCCTCTTTTCGTCTTTATTGCCATCCTGTCTTGCGGTTACCGGCCGTGATTGAAGGATGAAAAAATCGTTGCCAACCTTTGTCCATTCCACGTCTTGGGGTTTGTTGAAAACGTTCTCAATCTGCTTTGCTTTAGTGTAGATTGCCGCAGCCTCTTTGGGACTGAGCGGTGGCTGCAGCACCTTGTTTTCAGGTAAATCGGTGAGAATGACATCATCTCCCCGGGGTGCCATAAACTTTTCCCGCCGGGGATTGTAATGCTCTTTAATGGTTTCCTCTTTTCGGTGAAAAACCCAGCGGTCAGGCTCCACCGCGCCGTCCACCAATCCCTGGTTCAGCCCGTAAACCGCCTCAACCACTCCTTCAGAACCATTGGCCGGATTTATGGTGAATGTAATGCCGGACACTTCACCGCTGATGAGCTCCTGCACAACAACCGCCATGGAACTTCTGGAAAAGTCCAGGTCAAGTTCCTGCCGGTACAGCAGGGCTCGGTCTGACCACAGGGAGGCCCACACCAGCTTTACATGCTCAAGGATCTGCCTGGTGGAGCTGATGTTCACAAAGGATTCGTGCAGTCCGGCAAAGGAGGTTGCGGCCGTATCCTCTTCCGGAGCGGAAGAACGGACCACCAGAGGATTTCCCAAAAAATGTTCCTTCAACGCCCTGCCGATCTCCCGGGCAAGTTTTTCCGGTAGGTCCTGGCGCAGAAAAAGATTCCGTATGCGGAGTGCTGCATCCCAGATCTCCTCCCAGC
>JAFDBU010000157.1 GCA_019313095.1 Deltaproteobacteria bacterium
CCCTGGCCCACAACGGAGTTCTCTTTCTTGATGAGTCGCCTGAATTCAAAAAGAATGTTCTGGAGGTCCTGCGGCAGCCCCTTGAGGATGGCATGGTCACTATTTCCAGGGCTGCAAATTCCCTTAGTTTTCAGGCCCGCTTTATACTTATCATAGCATTTAATCCTTGCCCATGCGGTTATCTAGGTGATATGAAACATAACTGCAGGTGTACCCCGGCCCAGGTCCAGCGGTATGAAAACAGGCTTACAGGGCCGCTGTTAGACAGGATAGATATGCACCTCGAGGTGCCTTCAGTGTCTTATAAAGAGATGTCAGGCGGAAGCAGCGGAGAATCATCGGCTGAGATAAAAGCAAGAGTTGAGCAGGCAAGGGTAATCCAGAAAAAGAGATTTAGCAATCGCAGGAATTTTCACTGCAACGGTCAGATGACGCCAAAAGATATGAAAAAGTTCTGCTGTCTCGATAAAGACTCTGAGAAACTGCTTGAGAATGCTGTCGAGCGCCTTGGGCTTTCGGCACGTTCCTATCATCGTATCATGAAAATCGGCCGGACAATTGCTGATCTTGATGGCACTGAACCGCTGCAGGCAAAACATATTGCCGAAGCAATTCAATACCGCCGACTGGATCGAAATAATATATGTTAAAGTTGAGTATGGATAACTTAATTAGAGATTTAAAAAAACTGGTGCCCTTTAAAGATACCACCGAACCAGGGGATATCGTTTTGCTGGCTGCCAAAAAACCGCAGATGCTGGTTTATGCCTTGGTAAATGATATAATCCGGGATGTAACAAAGCATGATGAGTGGTGGCATGTGTCAATGCACCTTCTTTCACTGCCGCCGCGAAAGGTTACCTGGACTTTACGGATACCGCAGATGACAGGTCTGGAAGTTTTCACCATGGATGGAGAAGAACGCTTTATGAAAGCTGTTAATTTTGCTTCTGAAGATAAACAGCCCCCCAAAAAAATTACCAGGCAGGAGAATAAAAAAAAATCCTCTCTGCGGCGAATAAAATAATAATTGCTATTCAATATGAAAATATATGCAGTGATGATAAGGCACCATGATCTCTGAGCGTGATTGTATAAAGCTGATCCAGCGTTTTGCCTCCAGGATAAAGAGCGATTACCTGGTAAAAGGTATTGCGGATGACTGTGCGGTAATTACTAAGGATGAAACGAATCATCAACTGCTGACCACCGATACCTTGGTGGAAGGAGTGCATTTCAACCTCAAATGGCATACCCCATATCTTCTGGGCAGGAAAAGTGCAGCAGTCAATTTAAGTGATATTGCTGCCATGGGCGGCCAGCCCCGGGCCTGTCTTTTAAGTGTAGCTTTTCCTGAAGGCGTGCCATCGTGGTTTGAAGATTTTATGACTGGATTTTCCAAGGTGCTGAAGGAACATGATACCCTTCTTGTTGGCGGTGACACTGTTAAAGGGCAACGTGACATCGTGATAACCGTTACCGTTATTGGAGAGGCAGACAAAAAAAATATCTGCTACCGGTCAGGAGCACAACCGGGTGATATGGTCTGGGTTTCAGGCCCACTGGGAAATGCCGCCGCCGGCCTTTCGTTGTGTCAAAAGGGTTTATGCAATTTGAGCGATCCTGCAGATAAATGGCAGCAGCTTGTAAAAGCCCATCTTGATCCTGTGCCGCTTATCAGCCTTGGAAAGGTTCTGGCCGAAAGCGGAATTGTAAAGGCAATGATGGATATTTCCGACGGCCTGGCAACCGACCTGGCCCATCTTTGCACGGCAGGCGGGGTAGGAGCGGAAATTGAGCAGGGACTCCTGCCTGTATCTGAAAATCTCGAACAGGCTGCAGCCGAACTGATGACGGATGCCATTGAATGGATAATAAAAGGAGGAGAGGACTACGAACTGCTCTTTACAGCAAAATCCTCGGATGAGCTAAAACTGAGGCAACATGTTGCTGAACTGACAGGGAGGGAGATTTACTCTATTGGCCGTATAATCGAAGGACAGGGTGTATTTCTCTGCAGCAAGAATGAACGCCGGGAAATCAGCTACCAGGGATATGACCACTTTCATGGTTAATGTGGCATATATTCATTTGCTATTTATCGTTGTTTAGTAAAAATATCTGGAAATATAATATTTTTTTGTGTAGAAATTGGTGCAAAATTTGTACGAAACTGCCACCGTAGCTCAGATGGTAGAGCAGTTGATTCGTAATCATCAGGTCAGCGGTTCGATTCCGCTCGGTGGCTCCACTATAGAGGGATTCAGCGATTTCGTTGAGTCCCTTATTCTTTGGTAAGAATAATCTTATCTGCACTTATATCTACCCACACAAGGCAATAAAAAACCCCACCGGAGGCAGGGTTGAATATATCCACAGGCAATCTTGGTATTTTAAGAACCATTCACCACTGTAAAGAAGCAGCAACCATCAGTCGCTTATGCCTTCCATATGAAATGAAAAACCCCCTAAAACAGGGGACATTGGATAGGTTTTTTCTACTTGACACTGTCAGACATATCAGCAGCAACCGCAAATTGATAATGCAGTAAAATTAAATTAACTTATAGAATAAATAAAAAAAATGATCCTGCCTTGAATTGTTGAACACCTTATTTATGGGTTATGATACCATCAACAAGGAGATCAAAATGTTCAGGAAAAGCTATACCAGAGAGTTTAAAATCAGAGTAGTTCAGTTAATGGGTGAGAGTTCCAAGCCTATTAGGCAGTTGGCAGAGGAACTTGGGATATCAGAAAACTATCTTTACAACTGGCGGAAGCAACTTCGTGAGAATCAGGATGAGGCTTTTTCCAACCAGTCTCGCCTGGATGAGAAAGAGTTGGAGATCCGATGTCTGAAAGGCCGCGTATCCGAACTTGAAGGGGAGCGTGAAATCTTAAAAAAAACCGCCGCGTTTTTCGCAAAAGAGGAAAGCCAGTGATCTACTTAATGATAAAGCAGCAATCGGCTTTCCTTAGTATTCATCGGTTATGTCGAGCCTTCGGCCTATAACCGGTCAGTTATAATCA
>JAFDBU010000158.1 GCA_019313095.1 Deltaproteobacteria bacterium
AAATTATGTGTTAATGACACCATAAAGGCCGTGGCTGAGGGCAGGATAAAGGAGCTTGAGATTTCCTCAATGCTTCTGGTAAACCGCCTTTTTACCCAGGCCTGCCGCCTGCAGATATTCAGCCTGAAAGATCTGCTTCTCTCCCAGGAGCAGATAGGCAGCTTTGATCGGGCCCTGGATATGAAGGAGATACTTGAAGAGGAAAAGGGAAAGTAATATTAGTTATATGTGACTGAGAATACACCATTGCTTAATAATAAAGACACTCTCACAAATTTGCTGTTTTCTGCAGTCATTGCTATCGGGATCCTTGCACTTACCGGTTTCTACAAAAAAACAAAATGTCCTGCGGATTCTGGAACATCCGCACCCCGGTCTCAGTGGAGTATCGGAAGAAATTGTTTATGTTGACGATACAGTTGCTTCCTTGATAACGGATATGATTTCTACCTTACAGTACCGGACCCTGGTCGATTTTTTTACAGTCAGATCAATACCGAGGGGCCTGGCTGCGCCCCAGGTCGGCATTTCAAAGAGACTGATCTTGTGTGGTTTGCACGGCAGCCTGAAAGGCATGATTAACCATGAGATCATTGAAAGAAAGGAAACGTATGTCGATAATGATGATTGTATTTCTGTCAAGGAGGAAAGCAAAATGTATATCAAGCGTTCCAACCATGTGACGGTCAAGTATAAAACCCCTGAAAATGAGGAAAAATTACTTGTAGTAAGAAATGATGCTGCAGCTCTGCTGGAACACGAGATTGACCATCTCAATGGTGTGCTCAATATAGACTATGGAGAAAATTCTCCGCCTATAAAGTAAGCACCACCTTCCACAGGGCATGCCCTTTTTCCATATACTCATGGGCCGCATGAGCATATTTAAGAGGATAAGTCCTATCCAGCACAACCCTGAAATTGCCCTTTCGTCTCTCCCAATCTATGGGGTTGACACCGGCAGCCTTGACTTCAATTAGAAGTTTATTGGGCCCTACCTCAGGGGCGGCAACAATTGACTCATGTAACATTCCGGAAGGCCATATTCCTTAAAAATTATTGCTCGCATATGGGTCTTTCTTTCATGAAATCCGATTTGACCAGGCTCAAAAAACAGGCAGACGCAATTCCTGCTGCGCCGAAAACCATGCACATCACCATTATCTGGTACCTGGCTGCTATAAGCGGCGAGATACCGGACAATATCTGTCCTGTCATCATGCCGGGGATTGAGACAAGCCCAACGGCAAAAAGAGAGTTGGTAATGGGAATAAGAGAGGCCCTGAAAGCAATACTGCGGGCCTTATCATACTCAATGTCCCTGCCTATTTCCGCAGTAAGCCTATCCGCTGCCAAACTGATACTGTTCATTGCATTGGCAAAGATCATGCCTGCCAGTGGTATAAAATAATTGGGCCAGTACCATGGGGTCAGGCTGAGAACACCCTGAGTGATAAGAATCAGGGTTGTAGCGCCTCCAATTAGCAGTGATATAAGGGCTTTGGGGTATAGGGCCAGCTTCTTTTCCTTAACTGTGCGTAACCCTATCCAGCCGGCGACAGAAACCATAATAGCAAGAACTGCGAGGGCCACCGATGCACTTTCTGTGTCGAATATGTAGTTTAAAAAGTAACCGATCATTAAAAGCTGTACCAGCATTCTTGAGATTCCATAGATCGCGTTCCGGTGTTCTTTGGACCACAGGTAATGGATTGAAATAACGATAAATACTGGAATGAAGGCAAGCGCCAGATTAAATACCGGTATTATTTGAATTGACCTGCTCATAGGAAATCAAACCAGAAAAGGTGAATAGGTATTGTTGACAGAATAAATTGTGGATAGAGCTTTTAGGACGAGTATAGCATCTATAATGAATTTTAAGAAACGGATTTTGCAAAATAGCTTAGAAGCTGCCAGCTGTGAATCAGCTGGCCTTATCACTTGTTTACTTTTTTAGACAGAAAATTAATCGAATTTCCACTCTTATTTTTAATAATCTGTTGTTTTATAGACAAAAAAAATACCCTGCTGAAATCAGCAGGGTATTTTTGATAGATTGGATACTACGTGGTTTAAAGCTTTACAACGTTCGCTGCAGCGGGACCTTTGGCTCCGTCAACAATGTCGAACTTAACACGGGCACCTTCATCGAGAGATTTAAAACCCTCAGCCTGAATAGCCGTGTGATGGACAAATACGTCCTTGCCGCCATCCTGCTCGATAAAACCAAATCCTTTTGCATCATTAAACCATTTTACTGTACCTTCTGACATCTTTACTACTCCTTTTGTACGGATTCCCTGGGGAACCACTTCTTTAATAGGGCCCTGACAAAACCACTTCTTGCCGGGTTGGCAGTCTAATAATTCTAAGTCCTAAAAACAAAAAACCGCACTCTCGTAAGTGATAGTGCGGTGTTATTTCTGTAATTTTGCCTACAAATATTTACTGCACGTGAATTGCTCGTGAATATAAGCACTTCAATCTATAATAGCAAGCTTTTCTTTTTTCCCTGCAGACAAACAAAAAAGCAATATTTGTTAAACGCCCGCTTAACACTTCTTAACACCTTAACAACTGACCCAGGATATCGCGCCCCATTTTTCACATAAGATATTGGAATCAATATATTTTATTTGTTTTGGCGAAGTGGCACGTTACTTGCTAACAAAATATTGATGGTGTTCTTTTGAACGTTAGACTTATAAACGGTAAATACAAACTACTTTAAAAAAATTATTACAAAAACAGATATGGAGAAATGAAAATGTCTAACAAGAATATGCTTGCATCCCCTATTCCGGTAATTAAGGATCTTTCGCAGGACAATTCGACTGCAGCAGGTGCAGGAAACGCCATAAAATGGTCCGTTGCCCTGAAAAAAGCCTGGCACTATGTGACAGGTAAAAATAAGGAAAAAGTTCTTGAACCGGACCCGGCTGTTGCGATAATCCAGCAGATTGAAGACAGGGAAGTGGCAAGGATTGTCCGGGATCTCCATTACAGGACACCGAAGAGCCTGGAAGCCATGCGTAATGCCTGTGAGTCATGTTTTGTGCTTCCCGATGACTGTGCCTATTATGACTATTCCATATTCGATGTTAGAAAGGCCATCAAAAGACTCACGGTTCAACCTGCGCATACCCACCAGAAAGTTGTTGTTGAACTGCAGAAGATAAATCAGGAACTGGCCAATCACCTGGCTGAATATCTGGAATAATAAGTCGCAGCAGCAGATCGATCAGATCTGGACGTTGTAGTCCTTAATCCTTTTCCACAGGGTAACCCTGCTGATGCCGAGATGTTTGGCGGCCATTGTCCGGTTGCCCTTG
>JAFDBU010000159.1 GCA_019313095.1 Deltaproteobacteria bacterium
CGGATAGCATGCAAGAACTTATACAGCTGAGGCAAGAAAAACTCCCGGTCCGGGATTTTCAGCTCCATTTTCTCTTTCAGGAAAGATAAAAAGCCGGCAAATTAAGGCTGACCAGTACCTCCCAGTAACGCTTCTGCTTCTTCCTTTTGATCCTCACGAACCATCAGGCGTGCTCCAAATGGAAGCGGCGCCAGACGATGAGCCTGTTCACCATGAAAATAATAATCAACCCCAGCCTGATCCAGATTTGCCTTGATCAGGGCAATCTCGCCCTCGGTAAACACGGTGGCAAGTTCAACATACCCTGGTTTTACTCTTTCTTCGGGCAGCGTTTCAACCAGGGCGACATCACAATCCTCGCATCTGAAAAAACCTTCCCTGAATTCAGCCCGGCATGAAGGACAATACATGTTATGCTTTCACCTCCCCTGAAAAATACCTGACAAACATATTTTCTTTTCTGACGACAAGTTTATATTATTATACAGTACCTAATATAATTATAGAAAATTTATTCTATTTTGTATTCTTAAAAAAGGAGGCTTACCATGAATCGCTTACTTTTTGCAGCATTACTGTTGTTGGTCTGGAACTCGGAGGCATTCAGCGCCATCATCGGAGAACCTCTCACATATAAATCCGGCGATTTCAGCATGCAGGGATATTTGGCGTATGACGACACAATAAGCGGAAAGAGGCCAGGAATTCTGGTGGTTCACGAATGGTGGGGCCAGAACGAATATGCACGGGAACGAGCCCGAATGCTGGCTGAACTAGGTTATACGGCCCTGGCTGTTGATATGTACGGTGACGGCAGGAAGGCAGAGCATCCTGACGAAGCGGGAAAGTTCGCCGCTGAAGTCAGGCAGAACATGCCGGCTGCGACCCAGCGTTTTCAGGCGGCAATGCAGATCCTGCAACAGCACCCGACAGTAGATGCGGAACATATTGCTGCAATCGGCTACTGCTTTGGCGGCGGTGTTGCGCTTGAAATGGCCCGACAGGGACTAGACCTGGATGCAGTCGTAGTCTTTCATGGCTCGCTCTCAACAGAGACACCGGTTACTCCTGGCGTGATTAAAGCGAGGATACTTGTGTGCGATGGTGCTGACGACAAATTTGTCTCTCCTGAACAGATCAAGGCTTTTCATCGGGAAATGAAAGTAGCAGGAGCAGACTATACATTTATTTCATACCCCGGTGCCAAACACAGTTTCACCAACCCCGGTGCTGATATCTATGCAGAAAAATTCAACATTCCGGTCGGATATAATGAAGAGGCTGACAAAAAATCCTGGCAGGATATGCAGGATTTTCTCAAGGAAACCTTTGCGAAATAAACTTCGGTCAATCTGTATATTGTGTTTAATTGCCGATTGGTCTATTATTCCAACCCTTTTTGAAATTGAAAATTGAAAATTGAAAACCAGAAATATAAATGATCACCTTACTCGACTACGGTGCCGGCAACGTCCGGTCCGTTCGAAACGCTATAAGAAAGCTCGGTTTCGAGGTCAAAGATGTTACCTCGCCTGAAGATATATTAAGAGCGGAAAAACTCATTTTTCCGGGCGTCGGCAGTTTTGACAGCGCTATGCAGAAACTTCGTCAGGAGGACTATGTAGAGCCGCTTTTGAAATACCTCTATGAAAACCGGCCATTCCTGGGAATCTGCCTCGGACTGCAGACCCTGTTCGAGTCCAGCGAAGAGTCTCTGGGGATAAAGGGTCTTGGCATTATCAAAGGCCGGGTCAAGCGATTTAATGAGGGCGCTCTCTCGGTTCCCCAGATAGGCTGGAACGGTATCAACATCCAGAAACCCTCTCACCTTTTCTCCGGTTACGTAAACGAAAAGCTTTATTTTGTCCATTCCTATCGGGCTGTTCCGGGCCCAGAAAACAGGGACTGGACCCTGACCACTACCAACTATGGCGATGAATTCATCAGCGGGGTCCAGAAAGGTCGGGTAACCGCCTTCCAGTTCCACCCTGAAAAAAGCGGCGAAGCCGGTTTGAACATACTGAAAAATTTCCTTGTCGGTACCGGACTGGAAGATGCCATGAAGGTCGAACTTATGGGTTCCGGCCAGCCGACAAAACTGGCCAAGAGAATAATCGCCTGCCTTGATGTGCGTACCAATGATCAGGGGGACTTGGTTGTAACCAAGGGAGATCAGTACGATGTCCGTGAGAAAGGCGAAGTCAGGAATTTGGGGAAGCCGGTAGAACTGGCAAGAAGATATTTTGAAGAAGGTGCTGACGAGATAACTTTTCTGAACATCACCGGCTTCCGCGATTTTCCTATGAAAGACCAGCCCATGCTCGAAGTGCTTCAAAAAACCTCAGAAAATGTTTTTGTACCTCTAACCATAGGCGGAGGTATCCGGGAATATACAGACAGCAACGGCAAATACTGGTCAGCCCTTGATGTGGCAAGCGAGTATTTCCGTTCCGGGGCCGACAAGATATCTATTGGCTCTGATGCTGTTTATATAGTTGAACAGTATCTTAAATCAAAGGAAGCGACAGGCAAGAGTTCCATCAAGCAGATATCCCTGGTCTACGGCAACCAGGCCGTGGTCATCTCGGTTGACCCTCGCAGGATTTATGTAAATTCACCCGACGATACCACTCATAATACAATCAAAACAGCCTTTCCCGGTCCCAACGGCGAAGAATATTGCTGGTATCAGTGCACCGTAAAAGGTGGAAGAGAGGGCCGGGATGTTGATGCATTGCAGTTAGCACAGGTATGTGAAAAACTTGGTGCTGGAGAGATATTACTCAACTGTATTGATAAGGATGGTACGAATAGTGGCTTTGACATTGAACTGGTGAAACATATTAGCGAAGGTGTTTCCATCCCAGTCATTGCCTCCTCCGGTGCCGGAAAGGTTGAACACTTCTATGAGGTCTTTGAAA
>JAFDBU010000160.1 GCA_019313095.1 Deltaproteobacteria bacterium
AAAATCTTGTTTTTTTGTTAAAAGTACGAACGGGGCATACCCATATTGGCGTAAACTTTATTATGTTGAAATAAAAGTCGAGAAATTCAGGACAACGGGCCAAAGGTATTTCCACATCCTGAATTACTGCTTCGGTGTGAAAACCCAGCAGTAAATTAAAATACTGTGTGAGGTTATATTTTCTGTTCCAGTGCATTAGTTTTGTATATGTAACCGAATTCAGGCGTCCGGGTCCAAGCAAGCGCCTTAAGAGAGGATTCTGCGCTCCAAAATAGCGGGAACACCAGAACCAGTCAGTATCCCAACGCCAAATGTAATCCGCCACACGAAGATAATCTGACTCGAGTTCCTGAATGGAACGGTAGTAAATATTTTTATAGGTGTAGTCGCTGGTGTAAGGGGCAGAGTCAGTGAATTTACCAACAGTAATGTAATATTCACCAGGGCCGAAGATCGTGCCGTCAACAAAGTCAATATCCTGCTTGCATCGGCTGTTCAGGTCCGCAAAATAACAAGCAGCATCATGGTGCCGGATATGGGTAAGGCAGACGTAAGACTTGACAGGAACAACCTTTACCTTCAGCTTTAGGGCATAACCCAGCGTGCCATATGAATTCGGAAAACCAAAAAACAGACGTTTGTGTTCATTCGAAGGGGAGCAGGTCAGACTGGTCCCGTCAGCGAGAAGAACATCTATTTCCTCAAGCGTTTCGTGGACGAGGCCGTATTTGAAGGATGACGATTCTATGCCTATGCCGGTGACAGCCCCTCCGACCGTTATGGATTTAAGCTGTGGAACTACTGTCGGCATAACCCTATGCTGAAGGCATGCATGGGTCAAGTCCGCATAAGGGGTCATGCCTTCTACTTCAACGAATCCCTCTTCAGGTTCGACACGGATGACCCTGTTGAAATCTCTGACATTCAAGCCAGGGCCGGAAATGGATTTACGTTGACGGAAGAGGTTGGATGTGTCTTTGACCAGACGAATTTCCGAGTTTTCATGGTTTCGGAGTGACGTGATCAGACGTTGTTTTTTTTCTTCATAGGCGTCAAGACTGTCAGGGCTGTGCATTGGAAGTTGTTTTCAGTTGCATCCTTTAATAGAGGTTGGGCTGTATAAAATTGGCGTGATTCACAGTATAGAAAAGGTACTCATGGTTCTGAGATGGTCAAAAGAAGTAGTCTCTACGTCGCACTGTAACAGTAAATCTTTCTGACAACTGGAAATCAAGTGATGCCGGGCCGTAGAAAAATTGATTTATTGCGATCAGCGCACTGACTCATAACCGCCCGGTACACCTCCCTTTGACATGACGACCTGCCAGAGTTGAATGCGTCGGGCCCTAAATCCACCTGCCAGTGAGAGCAGATAATATTTCCACATGCGATAGAATCGTTCACCGTATTTTTCCTGGAAAAGCGGCCAGTGTTCTTCAAAGTTATTGTACCATGCAACAAGTGTTTTGTCATAGTCAGGCCCGAAGTTGTGCCAATCCTCCAGAACAAACAGGTTTTCCATGGCTTCGCCAAGCTGTTTGACTGACGGCAGCATACCGTTGGGAAAAATATATTTGTTAAACCAGGGGTCACAGTGTGTTGTGGAAAAATTATTGGCAATCGAATGGAGCAGGAAAAGACCATTGTTTTTTAAGCAGCGGTGTGCCACCTGCATCAATGATGGATAATTTTTATAACCGACATGTTCACAAAGTCCGATGGCTGCGACCTTGTCATAGGTGCCGTGAGCATCACGGTAGTCGGCGAGATGTATAGTGACAGGGAGTTTTGCATTTCTTTTCCTGGCAAATTCCACCTGTTCCTTTGAGATATTGTAGGCATCCACTTCAACGCCGTAATTTTCAGCGGCAAATTTTGCAAAACCGCCCCAACCGCAGCCAAGTTCCAGAACTTTTTCACCTTTTTGCAGGTGGAGTTTTTTGCAGATGAGATCGAGTTTGTTCAACTGGGCAGCATCCAACGTCTGAGCTTTTTTCCAATAAGCACAGGTGTACTGCATGGTGTCGCCAAGCATTTTTGAGTATAAATCGTTTCCAAGATCGTAATGAACATGGGCAACTTTCTGGGCTCGGAACTTTGTCTGCTGATTTATGAAGCGGGCCTTATATTCGTCTATTTTACCGGGCAGGTTCTTGTTCTTTTTCTCTATTTCAGAGGTGTACATTTTAAAAACTAGCTGGTCGAGGGACCTGGTATCCCACCAGCCATCCATGTAGGACTCTCCAAAGCCAAGTGACCATTTCATCAAAACTTTGTTGTAGAAGCGTTCATCATGCACCTGGATATCCCAGTCGTTTTCTCCCTCAATAATAATACCCGCATCCTGAAATAATCTGGTGATTTTCTGCCTGGCAAAATCCATGATCAACATATTTTTTAAAGACTGCTGAGACTTGTCAGTCCTTTCAGAAGTGTTCTGACTGCTTAATTTCATTTTCGTCCCTCATTTGGTCTGGTGCGTAATGATAACATAAACAGTAGCACGACTAATTTTATCGACTATCCCAGGAGATTGTCAAGTGTCATCATGACAACAAACCCGAAGATGATACCAAAGGTGGCCAATCTGGACCTTCCCTTGGCATGTGTCTCAGGAATGATTTCATCGCTGATGACAAATAATATGGCTCCTGCGGCAAAGGCCATTCCAAATGGCAGAACCGGATGAAACACAGAGACTGACGCACCCCCCAACAAGCCGCCGACCGGTTCAACAAGGCCTGTAAAAGTGGCAATACCAATGGCTTTCATCCGGCTGTAGCCAAGCCCTAATAAAGGCAGAGCCACGGCCAGTCCTTCGGGCATATTCTGCAAACCTATGCCGATGGCCAGGCTGGTCGTTGACTGTATCTCCACCGCCGAAGCCGACCCCCACTGCTAATCCTTCCGGAAAATTGTGGATGGTGATGGCAATTATAAAAAGCCAGATTTTCTTCATCCTGCTGGAAGACCCTTCATGGACCAGGATGAAGTGTTCATGGGGCAGGAACCTGTCAACGAGGTCAAGGCAGAACGCCCCTGCAAGTATGCCGATTGCTACACCATAGACCCCAAAGCCCGGCCAGAGAATATTTCCATGTTCTATGCCCGGCACAATAAGAGAGAATGAGGTTGCTGCAAGCATGACACCTGCAGCGCCTCCGAGCAAAGTACTCATCAGTCTGTCCGATACTTCTTTAAAAAAGAAAGCGGGCAGGGCCCCGACCCCGGTGGCAAGACCTGCAAGAAGGCTGGCTAGTAAACCTGTGGCAACAAGAGACATATGTCAGCTCCAGGAGGATCAAGCGACGATCTTCATCCAATAATAATAAAGCCAGGCACCATATTCTGATAAAACCCAGCGTATCTGTCGGCCGCTCTTCCACCAAGCTTCAGGATTGAAGGGGTCATTTGCGGCCGGCGCAACATGAATTTGCAGCTTTCCTTGGTACATTTTGTTCCAGATATGATGAGCCCTGCGGCTGTGGAATTTACTTGTTGTGACTATTATATCAATCATGCCGTTATTAATAAGAATTTCTCCGATAATTTTTGCTTCGCTGATGGTATCGAACGCATCCTCAGCACTGATGGCAACTATGTGATCCTTTGCAACCCCGAGGTGGGTCAGCACGCCTAATTCCTTTGCATACCATTTGAATGAAGGTTCATAGCCGCTGCTTTCCAAGGTTCGCAACGTATCGGTTTTCCGGTTGCCGTTTATAACAATTTTTTCGACCTTTACCTGTTTGTAGAGATCAGCAGCCTCAACAAGACGTGGGTAAATGTCAACTCCAGTATGGAGAACCACGGTAGCGTCGGCCTTTTGGGGAATATCCCGGATAACCAGAAATGAACCTATACCGGTGAGGATCTTTTCATGGAGTACAGCGAGTAGGGCAAGAACAAGGACAATAAAAAATATTTTGCGAATATCTATGACCATTTTTTTGCTTTAATCAGGAACAGGCCTATATAATGGGTGCCTGACGGTTAAAGGATTTTCAGCAGTAAAAAAGCTAGTCGTGAATATCAAATACGGATTCGACCCAGATACCTTTCTTGGCACTGAATGCCAGGGCTCGTATATTTGTAATTATCGTGCCGACATTGCCTTGCGCCTTGATGCTTTCAACAGTCTCGTGGATACGGAATCTTTCTTCGGACCACCTGCCGGTAATACCGCTGAAGGCCAGGGCCCGGTCCTGGGTGTAGGCCACGGCAACATTTCCGTCATAATCACTTTTGACAACCGTTTCACCGGTGCCAAGGTCTTTTTCAGACCATTTGTTTTGCAAGCCTGAAAAAGCCAGGAGTTTATTATCTTTTGGCAAAAGATAAACTTCATTATTTATATCAGCAGACAATGATATCTGCGGGGATATGAAGACTGCCGCAAGGGCTAGAAAAACAAAAAAATATAGAGTTGATCGCATTGTCATAGACAGAAATTTAAGTGTATTTAGCCGCTGAAGATGATTCTCAGTACAAGAAGAACAAGTATACCGATACAGAAACAGCAGAAGTGCAGAATGTTCCTGGAAAAACTTTCATGCTTGTTTACCTCCGGGATAAGGTCAGAGGCTCCGATATAAATGAAATTCCCGGCAGCAAACGGGATCAGGTAATAAATCCAGTCACTGAAAGAAAAGATATAGGTAAACAGGCCGCCCAGAAGAAAAGTTGAGGCCGACAGGAAGTTTAAAAGCAGAGCTTTTTTTCGTGACCAGCCCCCGTGGACCAGTACGCCGAAATCCCCTATCTCCTGTGGAACTTCATGGGCTGCCGCAGCCAACCAGGTTGAGATGCCAAGACGGATATCAATTAGAAAAGTTCCCGCCACCGCAATCCCTCCGATGAAATTATGAATGCCGTCGCCAATAAGGATAAGATAGGTTTGTGGTTTTACGCAGTGAGTATCCTCCCTGTGGCAGTGGTGCCAGTGAAGCAGCTGTTCCAGAAGGAGAAAGAAAGCAAAACCCCCAACCACATACATATAGACAGTTGTATCCGTGCCGATTTTCTCAAGGGACTCGGGAATCATATGAAAAAATGCACCGCCAAGCAGAGAACCTGCTGATAGAGCAACAAGCGGCAGAAGCAGGCGATGCAGAGCTTTATCGGTCAGGGACAGGGTGGTGACTCCGACAAGGGCCAGTACGCACATTAAAATACTGCTGCCGATAATCCAGAGGAGTGTGGTGAGTTCGGTTGTCATCTACTCTTGGTACATATCCTTCATAAAGACCTATAATCTAGCGGCTCGAAAAAACATATTCATTATGAATCTTTAGTGGAATTTTATTAATTTATCAAGAAAGTTAAGGAATAATAAAAATAATGTCCAGGCCTTTGATTTCCGGAACCCTGCTTTAGAAGTCAGATAAAAAAAGACCTGCCCCTGACATAACCGGGGCAGGTCTTTTCAAATCTCTATGATGCCACTGCGGGGGGATTGGCAAAAGAGATTATTTAAGCTTTGCGGATCAATACTGACCAGGCGCCATCCTCCAACCGCTCCTGTAAGAGAACTTCATGGCCTTCACGGATGACAGAGCGGGGAACATTGTTGATGGGCGGACCGTTGTCAAGAATGAGGCCAAGGATTTGGCCGGAACTCATTTTGGCAAAGGCCACCTTGGTTTTTACCAGATTCATGGGGCAGCCAACTCCCCGTAAATCCTGGAATACATCTGCTGTGATAGTTGCTGTCATAATTCTGCTCCAATTATTTTTATCTGTTCTTTGATGACATCATTTTTCTTGATGATAAATGAATGTATGGCCGGTTTGGATCCGGCCAGCGAAACTATGACGTAACTGAGGCCGGGATCATAGGCGAGCTTTATGTCTTCGGCTGAAGGATAGGCATCAGTTTCAGGGTGGGTGTGATAAACCGCCCTTATGGTCAGCCCTGCCTCCCGGCAGTTTCTAACCGCGTCAAACTGTTCCTTTGGATCCATGGAGTAGTGAATAGGAGAGGCGTCAACATTCTTCATGGCAATACTTTTGCAGATTACTCCGTCCTTTTCAGCCAGATAGCCGCAGGCTTCAA
>JAFDBU010000161.1 GCA_019313095.1 Deltaproteobacteria bacterium
AAAAATTGGTGAGAAATTTCTCGTTAAAGGCATATGCAATACCGGCGCCTATTGTATTGACATCTAGTTCAGGGTTCTCCGGCAACATATCTGGCGGATCCATGCCATATTTGGTGTACATGTAACCGATACTACCGGTAAGTTTTTCAGTAAAGAAATACTCAAAAGCAATCCCAACGTCGTAGCCGTTATCAACCTTATTTTCAACACCGCCCCAGTCGGCGTCCTCATTGAAGAAATATGTCAGGTTTACCTCGGTCCTCAACTTCGGAGTTAACCAGTAGGACGCCCCAAGGCCCAGCACGGCTGGTAGGTCGCGGGGTCTTTCTACTCCATTTCTAATCCCCAGAAGGTATCCCAGAACACTCACATCCACAGTTCCGGTTCCAGGTGGTGGAACCGGAACTGTAACGGTTGTATCTTGCTTGACAGTTGCATTTAGGTCTATGTTGGTCTTGGTTTCGTAGCGCACGCCGATATTGAGCCTGTCATTGGGCGCAATGTTAACCCCTAATATACCGCCCCAACCGTCACCATCCTCCTCATAATCAATTGCAAGCGGGAAAAAAGGATTTCCAGTGCCGTCTAATATAGTTGCCGAGGCTTTAGCCTTCCTGCTGGCATCCACGTATCTCAGGCCAACTGAAAAGGAAAACATGTCGTTGAGGGCGAAAGCTCCGCCTATGGTATAGCCCAGATAAAAACTTTCACCGGAACTTTTTTGCTGCGGTCCTGGTATTAAAGTTAAAGGGATTGAATCTATTATTTTAAGCTGGCCGCCAATGGTAGTCCAGCTGCCCTGATCAAAGGCAACCTTTCCGCCGCCCGCTACATTTGAAAAGGCAGCGAACAGTGACCATTTTTCCGTATTGTAAACACCAAATATACCGGGAATATAAGAAGGCTCATCTGATTCACATGAAGTGCAGCCCGTGTAGGGAATAGCTGCAGGCAGAGAAACATTATTGGCATAATCCTTCAAGCCGATTTGCAAAGAGCCGTTGAGGGTAAAACCTTCATTCAGTTTTACCGTTCCGGCCGGATTGTACATGGCAATATCAGCATAGTCCGTTGCTGCATTGCGGTTTAATGTCCTGACCCACTCAGCACTCCAGTTGGTTCTGTTGTCAATAGCTCCCGCAAACGCCGTTGCAGTAAATGCACAAAAAAGAGCCAGTCCCCCAACACACAATAAAACCTTCTTCATTCTTCTCACCCTCCTCCTGGTTTGTTTCTTTACATCCTGATAAATTGAGGTAACAAGTGGTATTTTTACGTATACCGCCTGTCAGCTTCTACCGTATATTGAACCATAATGTCAATGCAATTTGCTTCAACTCTTTGATTTTTTTAAATCATTTCTTGCCTGGAATTGCTCCAGAAGTTCTTTTTAACGTGCATCTCAAATCGAAATCTTGTCTTATCCTGCAGATTTCAGCCTGTTTCAGGCTGCAGGAAGTCAATAATTTCATTGGCTGTATGTAAAATTGCCTGGGGTGAATGGCCGGTATTGCTTGATAAGGGAACAATGAGGCGGGCATCAGGCGAAAAACGGATGTTGTTTTTTGTTTTTTCCATGAGGTCAACAATTTTTTGAGAGCCCACTGGGGTTTTGTCATGAAAGGAAAATACGAGCATATCCTTGCCCTGCTCAAGCCTGATGATCAAAAATTTTTTCATCCTCAGCTTTAATGCCATGATTTCAAAAAGGTTCTGTGTTTCTCCGGGCAGCTGGCCATACCTGTCCTGAAGTTCTGCTTTGAGGTCTGCCAGTTGTTCCTGATCATCAACGCCGGCTATTTTACGATAGGCAATGTAGCGCTGTGCGGTATCGACGATGTATTTCTCGGGAATGTAGGCTGAAATCCGGAGATTTATCTCCGGATCAACAGTTTCAAAACGTTCCCCGGGTGTATCCTTTCGTTGTAGGTCTGACACAGTGTTTTGCAGAAGTTCCAGATATAGATCATACCCAACAGCCGCAATGTGTCCGCTTTGTGAGACACCAAGGATATTGCCGCCGCCGCGTATCTGGAGATCGTTCATGGCAATTTTGAAGCCGCCACCCAGTTCCGAGTGGTCGAGAAGGGCACGAAGCCTTTCCTTGGCCTCTTTGGCAAGACCGTCAAGGCTTGGCACCAGGAGATAGGCATATGACTGTTCGCTGCTCCTGCCGACCCGACCTCGCAACTGGTGGATTTCAGCCAGGCCCAGTCTGTCGGCCCTGGTGATAATAATGGTGTTGGCACTTGCGATGTCCAGACCCGATTCGATAATCGTGGTGCAGACCAGCACGTCTATTTCCTTGTTGACAAAACGCACCATGATTTCTTCCAGCTGTTTTGCGGGCATCTGGCCGTGTGCCATGGCTATCCTGGCCTGGGGTGCTAATTTTTCAACCTTACGGGCCATTTCACTTATCGAGCGGACCCTATTGTGTACCAGGAAAGTCTGACCGCCCCGCTGCAGTTCCCTGGTTATGGCCTCTTTGATTACCAGGTCGTCACAGCGGGCTACAAAGGTTTTGACAGGACGTCTCTGTTCAGGCGGGGTGTTTATGACTGACAGGTCACGGATGCCGAGAAGTGAAAGCTGTAAAGTCCTGGGAATTGGTGTGGCAGTCAAGGTTAGGACATTGACCTCGGCCTTGAAGCGTTTGATCTTTTCCTTATGGCTCACGCCAAAACGGTGTTCTTCATCAACGATGAGCAGCCCGAGCTTTTTGAACTGCACGTCTTTGGAAAGCAGCCGGTGAGTACCGATAATTATGTCAAGCTTACCGTTTTTCAAGCTGCCCAGAATTTTTTTCTGCTCGGTCCGGGTTCGGAACCGGTTGATGCTTTCAACCAGCACCGGGAAACCGCTAAAACGTTCCTGGAAGGTCTTGGCATGCTGTTCAGCCAAAACAGTGGTCGGTACCAGCATGGCAACCTGGAATCCATCTTCAATGGCCTTGAAAGCAGCCCTGACAGCCACTTCTGTCTTGCCATATCCTACATCGCCACAGATAAGGCGGTCCATTATCTTATCTGAGGTCAGATCTTCAAGCACCTCTGCAATAGCTTTATACTGCCCGGAGGTTTCATCATAGGAAAAGGATTCCTCAAGTTCCTGAAAGAGTTCACCGGGCTGCGAAAAAGCCAGGCCCTTCTGCATCTCTCTCTTGGCGTAAAGCTTTAAAAGATCCTGGGCAACCTGCCAGACTGATTCTTTTATCTTCTTTTTCGTATTGATCCATGTCTTGGTTCCAAGCCTGTCCAGTTTCGGCTTTTTATCTGAAATTCCCTTGTATTTGCTGACAGCATTTAAGCGATCCACCGGGACATATAATTTATCCTCTCCCTGGTAATGAATTTCCAGGAAATCGTTGGTTATATCCTTCAGGGTTAGACTTACCAGTCCCTGATAAACACCTAGCCCGTGTTCCCGGTGTACCACGATGTCTCCCTGGTTGAGTTCATCAAAGCGAAGAAGTTCTTCCGCCCCGGGTCTTCTTTTTTTTCTGGGGCCGAGGCGCCGTTCACCGAAT
>JAFDBU010000162.1 GCA_019313095.1 Deltaproteobacteria bacterium
GCAGCAGCCTGAGGTAACAGGCTTGTGGGGGTCATTCCCGGGATGGTATTGGTCTCCAGGACATATATACCGTCACCGCTGATTATCATATCCGTCCGGCTGTAACCTCTGAGTTGCAGGGCACGGTGGGCGGTCAGGGCACAATTCTGAGCCCTGATTGTCAAGGATTCTTCCAACTCCGCAGGACAGATCTCTTGTGTGGCGCCCGGCTGGTATTTGGCTTCGTAGTCAAAAAATTCGAACTCATCGCCAGGGATTATTTCAACCAGGGGCAGTGCGGTTAACTCGGCATTACCGATAACACCACCGGTTATCTCGCGGCCCGAGATGAATTCTTCCGCCATGACTTCGGTATCGATGGCAAAAGCCTTTTGCAGTCCCTTGGCAATTTCCTCCTGGGAGCGGGCAACCGTCATGCCAAGACTGGAACCCTGACTGGCGGGTTTGATGACCAGCGGTAGTCCCAGATGGTCCAGAATTTTACTCGGGTTATCTATATCCTCTTTAACTGCCATGTACCATTCAGGTATTTTCAAACCGGCATTCCGGTAGAGAATTTTTGCGAGGTTCTTGTCCATGGCAACAGCACTGCCTAATACCCCGGAGCCCTGGTAGGGAATGGCCAGAAGATCGAGAAGGCCCTGGACTGTCCCATCTTCGCCTAGAGGGCCGTGCAGGAGAATAAAGGCTGCGTCCAGGGAATCTGCATCAGCGGCCAGTTTTGCAAGATCAGCAGCAGGATCGTAACGTTTTACTTCATACTTTTGGGGATCAAGGGCCTTGGCAACTTCTGCCGCCCCTTTGAGTGAAACCTCTCTTTCACCTGATTTACCACCGGCGAGTAAGGCAAGTCGCAATTTTTTCATAGTAGACACCCGTTGAATTTAATAATTTATTAAAAGGATACAAACTTCATCCATTCTTTTCAATTGGCAATTGGCGTTGACATTTTAAGCGTATTCTTTCATAAGAAATACAGCAGGCCGCAACCTTAAACTGTAGAAAACCTGATAATTCCTTGGGTTCATGGCTGCTGGCAATCAAAATATGGATAAAAATACAATAAAAAAATTACAGGCAATTGTCGGGGCCGGATATCTCGTAACTGCCAAAGAGGATCTCCTGTGTTACTCCTATGATGGTACGGGGCAGGAGTATATGCCCTCCGCTGTGGCATTTCCGGGTTCTGCCGCCGAGATAAGTGAAATCATGGAGTTCGCCAACCAGGAATTTTTACCGGTAATTCCCCGTGGGGCAGGTACAGGTATGACAGGAGGATCTCTACCTGTTGAAGGAGGCCTGGTGCTGGTCATGAGCCGCCTGAACAGAATCCTTGAGATTGACGCGGAAAACCAGGTAGCAGTGTTGGAGCCCGGGGTGATAACCGGGCAATTTCAGGCCGCTGTCAAAAAGCTGGGATTATTTTATCCACCTGATCCTGCCAGTCATGATTTTTGTACCATGGGCGGTAATGTTGCCGAATGTTCCGGCGGGCCGAGTGCTGTCAAATACGGAGTAACCAGGGATTATATTCTTGGGCTTGAAGTGATATTGCCGGACGGACGCTTGATGCATACGGGAGTTCGAACCGCAAAAGGAGTGGTGGGGTATGATCTTACCCGCCTTTTTACAGGTTCTGAAGGGACTCTGGGGATTATCACAAAAATTATTGTCAGGTTGCTGGCACTGCCGACACATAAGAAGACCTACCTGGTTTTGACCGACAGTCTGCAGCAGGCAGCAGTACTTGTCGCTGAGATACTCAAGAGCGGCGTTCTGCCCAATACCCTTGAGTATATGGATCAAACTGCCCTGCATGTCGTAAATGAATACCTGCCCCTTGAACTGCCGAGCAGCACCAGGGCCCTGCTCTTGATTGAAGTGGACGGTAATGAAAAGTCTACGGAGGAACAGGGCGGTAAACTCTTGAGTTTACTTGCAGACAGACAGGCATATCCAGGTATTTTGCAGGTAAGACAGGCACACAATGAAAAGGAAGTGGAGGACCTGTGGAAAGCCAGACGTTCGATTTCTCCGGCTACCTTTAAGCTCAAGCCTCATAAGATTGCCGAAGATGTGGTGGTGCCAAAAACAAAAATTCCGCACCTGGTCGATTTTACCGAAAAGCTGTCCCGGGAACTGGACATTATTATTTTAACATTCGGACATGCTGGTGACGGCAATATCCATGTCAACATCATGCTCGACAAGGATGACCCGGAGGAAAACCGAAAAGGAGAGACAGCCAAAAGACGGTTATTTGAATATGTACTGTCACTTTCCGGGACACTTTCCGGCGAACACGGCATTGGTATCACCAAGGCGCCCTTTCTGGCTCTCGAGCTTGATGAGACTTCACTGATGCTTATGCAGAAGATCAAGAAGGTGTTTGATCCCAACAACATTTTGAATCCGGGAAAGATTTTTTCTATAGAAAGCCATTGACAGAAATTGCTTTTGCCTTTAATATCTCCGACTTTCGTCCGGGATATATATTGTTATTTCAAAATAATTTTGTTATTATAATTAGTTGCTAACTATTCATAAAAGGAATGTGGAGATAAAATGATAGAAGTTGAAGTAAAGGGTGATATTGAATATGCCATCCGCCAGTTGAAGAAAAAGCTGCAGATGGATGGTATCAAGCGTGAGCTGAAACGCCGTGAATATTACGAGAAGCCGAGTGAGAAAAAGCGTCGGAAACAGGCAGAAGCGAAGCGGAAAATGCGCAAATTCAAGCATCGCAAGGCATAGACATTAGTATGCTGTTTCTGGCCCGCTTCCATTGATGTTTAAAAATATGGTTGATGGCTGACAGGGCAAAAAAAAAAAATGAGAAGTGCTCTCCTGCCAGGGAGGGCACGATTCCATCTTCAAAGCAGAGTCCACTCTATTCCTACCAGGATCTTTTCATAAAATATTTATCCGCCGAACGTCGTTTGGCGCTCAATACCTATAATAAGTCCTACCGTTACGACCTCAATACATTCGTTAAGTTTCTACGGAATCATGCCGTTACAGACCTGAAGTACATAGACAGGACCGCAATAAGGGACTATATCTCCTGGTGCAGGAAACAACGATTATCGTCGCGCTCAATTTCCAGGAGAATATCTGCCTTGAAAGGGTTTTTCCGGTTTTTGCTGGCGGAAAAACTTATCGACTCCGATCCAACCTCCATGGTTGAGCATCCCAAGCAGGGCAGGGTCCTGCCTAAAGTCCTGACCACCGTTGAAGTCGATACACTTCTTGATTATTCGGAAAAGTTGGATCGTGGTAACCCTCTGGCTGCCAGAAACCATGTGATGCTCCATCTGCTTTATGC
>JAFDBU010000163.1 GCA_019313095.1 Deltaproteobacteria bacterium
AGAAAGAAAAAAAAATAAAGGGAATCTGGTTACTTTTCATACAAAACACAAGCTGCAGATCATGTCACACAGTCAGAAGCACTACAGGGACATGGGAAGGCTTGTAGCCCGTGTTAAGGATATTCCTCTGGAGTTACTCTACCAGCAGTATGAAGCCATGTTCATGCAGGCCCTGGCCCTTAAGGCTACTGTCAAGAAAAATGTCAATGTCCTGCAGCATATGGCAGGTTATTTCAAAAAGTTGCTGACCAAAGATGAAAAGCAGGAACTGCAGGAAGTAATTGAACAGTACCACCGGTTTTATACACCCCTTATTGTCCCGATAACCTTGATCAATCATTATGTGCGGAAATATGACCAGGAATACCTGCAGGAGCAGTATTACCTCAATCCGCACCCCATTGAACTGAAGCTCAGGAACCGCGCCTGATAATCATTTTTTACTGAAGCTTATGAACCAGACAAGGGTACTCGTTACAGGGGCAACAGGATATATCGGCAGAAGGCTCAAGAATAAGCTTTTGGAATATCCGGAACTGCAGGTCCGCATATTTGTCAGAAATGCTTTGAAAGTACAGAAAAAGGCAGGGCAGAAGGCTGAAATTGTAGAAGGAGATACATTCAACAGGGAAAAACTTGCCCTGGCCCTGAAAGATATTGATGTTGCCTTTTACCTCATCCATTCCATGGGAGCTGATAAGGACTTCAGCGATCTTGACCGGAAAAGTTCTGAAAATTTCAGGGATACCTGCATTGAAGCAGGTGTTAAAAAAATTATTTACTTGGGGGGGTTGGGTGTAAAGAATACAGCCAGCAAGCACCTTTTAAGCAGGATCGAGACCGGGGAGATTCTTTCTGCCCGGCCGGATAAAGTCGTTACCATCTGGATCAGGGCGGGTGTGATAATAGGGGCCGGCAGCAAGAGTTTTGAAATACTGCGGAACCTGGTGCAGAAACTCCCCATAATGGTTACACCCAAATGGGTGACCACCCGGACACAGCCCATTGCAGTTGATGACGTGCTTTCGTATCTCACTGCTTCAATATGGCTTGATACCAGGGAAAATCTTATTGTTGATATAGGCTCCGAGAATATGTCTTTCAAAGACATGATGCTTGCTGCTGCCAGAGTCATGGGCCTGCGGAGATACGTTTTTCCCTTGCCTGTTCTGACCCCGAAACTCTCTTCCTACTGGCTGATATTTTTTACCCCTATTCCCTATAAAATAGCTGCAGCGCTGGTAGAGGGGCTGAAATCGGAAACCGTTCAGCAGAACTATAATGCAAAGCGCTGCTTTCCTGAAATCATGCCGCTCTCCTTTGAGGATTCCGTGAGGCGGGCAATTAAAGAGATTGAAGATGAACAGGTTGTCAGCAGATGGTGCGACTCCAGTGCAGGAGATGCATGTGATATAATCCTGCAGGATGATCCGTCCAGTGCTATAATCAGGGATCGGCGCGTGATTGAATTCAGCAATATTGCACCGGAAAAGGTTTTTCAGTCTGTTTTAGCCATCGGTGGTGCCAGAGGTTGGTATAAGTACAATATACTATGGCGGCTTAGGGGGGCAATCGATAAGATGGTTGGTGGGTATGGCCTTAACCGGGGTCGACGGTTGAGCGGTGAATTACGCCTTGGTGACGCCCTTGATTTCTGGAAAGTGGCTGACATCAAGCCCAATAAAAGGCTCCTGCTGCTGGCTCAGATGAAACTCCCGGGCAAGGCCTGGCTGGAGTTTACTATAGAAGACAATACCCTGGTTCAGACAGCGCACTATTATCCGCGGGGCATTTTGGGCCGCCTCTATTGGTATATTACCCTGCCATTTCACAACCTTGTTTTTCAGGACCTGGCTGAGAAAATCGTCAAACAGGCAGGGGAAAGCAGTTGAAACTCCCCCTTATTCCGTAACCGGGATCCCTTTGTTTTTAAGGTCCTTGAGTACATTTTTGATCTGGGCCTCGTTGCAGTCGTCGATATGGTAAACATTTTTCATACCGTCCCTGAAGTGCAGGACAAAGTGCCCTTTATCGTCAAGATTGGCCCCTCTGATGTGATCTTTATCAAGCCAGGGTTTGATCTCTTCCATGAAGTCGTTCAGGCTGCATGTTTTCACAATTTTTTCTCCTGTCAGGTTTATTTGAAATTCTTAATTTATAGCTGATTTAATTAAACTTTAATGTTTACGACAAATGTATTGCCGCAGCATCATTTTTCTATTCCTGTTTCTCCGCTGCCGATCAGGGGGAGAATTTTTTCCAGGGCAAAATAGACCAGGAATTTCGGTCCTCTGGCCTTGTCCTGCTCCGGTGTCAGGTTGCGCCTTGTCATAGCGGAGATTAATTCATGATCGGTATTCTCGTTTGTTTTTTTTAGGAAAAGCCTGATTCCCTTATAATGGGGCCCTTCTTCAATGAAAAGATAGGTGGCGTGAGGATTTGAAACAATATTGTGGTGTGTAAGGTGGTCCCGCATAATAAAGACCAGGGTCCCGTCTTCAAGTATTTGCGGCTTGGAATAAATGGCAGCGTCAACTTTTCCCTCAGCATCTGCTGTTGCCAGGACACCTTTGCCAGAGACATTGTCCATATATTCACTAAGTTTCATGAATGCTGATCTCCTTTTTTCTGAACTGTTATGATTAGATCTGCGCTATTATATCCCTGCTTTTCCAAACGATTTAGTATGGCCTGGAACACTTCTTCAGCCATAACAGGTGTACGTGACAGGATCCACAGGTACTTCCTGGTGGGATGGCCTATAACGGCATATTCATAATTTTCACCAAGATCAATGATCCAGTAATCTCCTGCAAAAGGCCAGAAGAATGAAACTTTCAGTCTGGCGTTTGTATTTTTATCCACCACCCAGGCTTTTCCCTTTGCCGTGCGGAGCTTGCCTGAAAATGTTTTGTCGTAACACTCATTGACCACGGCTATCTTGCCGTCATCCCGCAGGGTATAAGTTGCCTTGCTGCCGACGCAATCTTTCTGGAATTTATGGTGGTACCTAGCAATTTCATACCACTGGCCGACATAACGGTTCAAATCAACAATATTGACTGTTTCAAGAGATTTCATGCTGTTTCCATTTTGAGTAGCACAAGCGGTGAACATCAATGGCAGCAGGACAATTACATGCAAAATTTTTTTTGTCATGATCATTTATACCCAATTTGGTATGCAGAGCAGGTTTTTATTTAAATTGTTTGGTGCAATGTTATTTAGATTTTACCAATGAATTTACAATAACAGATTCAAAACACGTTTCCATAAAAAAACTCCGGTTCGATCCTGTCAGTAAAAGCAAAACCGGAGTTTATATATATCATTTTTGTATTTGATCTACCAGCGTTCTGTGCCGATGAGTTGGCTGACGTCCATACAGCTGACCTTTTCTTCATCTGTCAGTTCATCCTTAGATTTTAAATTACCTCTGAGAGCTGCAGCTGTACAGGCGTATTCTTTGCCGTTTTTATCCCTGATCCACACGAGAGATTCATATCCACCTTTGTTGTATTCTCCCTCAGCCATGATTTTATCCTCCTGGAAGGTTAATTGAGTTTGCTGAATTGCTGTTTTAATAAAAAATTTTTACCACCTTTCTGTCCCGATTAACGTGTTGACATCCAAACATTGTTCACGTATTTCTTCAGGCAGTTCCTCAAAATGTTCTGAATTTTCAATATCGTTTGCATAACAGGCAAATTCTCTTCCGAGCCTGTCATTTACCCATACCATTGATTCGTAGCCGCCGCTGTTTTCTCTGTAAATCATGATAAAACCCCCTCTATATTTCAATTTTTATATTTCGTTTTACTTATTACTTTAGTTTTAAAATTAGGTATGAAATCGATTTGAAACAATGGGTAAATTTTAGTGGATTATTAGTAGCTAAAACTGCTAATATAACTTTAGGGAGTGCATATGTTGCTGCAAAAAGGCATCTATAGGGACA
>JAFDBU010000164.1 GCA_019313095.1 Deltaproteobacteria bacterium
GTCGGTGCTCCGGCTGCCAACCGTATAACCATTGAGATAAAAGGTATTGCCGCCCATGCGGGTCTCAACCCGGAAAAGGGCATCAGCGCTATTCACCTGGCAGCAAAAGCTATCGCCCGCCTTACGCTCGGCAAGCTTGACTCCGAAAGTACGGCAAATTTAGGGGTTATCAAGGGTGGGACGGCCAGCAACATTATTCCTGAGTCTGTTCAGATTCAAGGAGAAGTAAGAAGCCATAGGATAGAGTTGCTGGAAGCATATACCGAAAACATCAGGTCGCTATTCCAGCAAGAAGTTGACAGCTGGCATGACCCGGATGGAAAAATTATTGGAAGACCTTCACTAAACTTCACCATTATCGATGATTACCCGGTCCTCAAGCTGGACAGGGCGTCTGATGTCATTCAAAGAGTAGAGGCTGCAGCAGCTGAACTTGGCAGAAAAATGGACTATGTTGTTGCCGGTGGGGGCAGTGATGCTAATATATTCAACAGCTACAACATTGAATGCGCCATACTCTCCACCGGAATGGACAAGGTTCATTCCACTCAGGAGACCATAAAACTTTCAGACATGGTTCTAACTGCAGATCTTATCATGGCCATACTGACCTAAAAATTTTCTCGCAGAAAAATATTTATTTTTCTGCTTGACTACATATTTTATTTCTTATATAAGACAAAAAACATCTTAATTGTCTTGTTTTGGGCGAAAAACTTTTATGAGATTGACAAGAGCAGGAGAATACGCAGTGCGATGCGTTATGTGCCTGGCTAAAAACGGTACGGGTAAAGTTGTAAGCAGACACGAAGTGTCGGTTTCCGGCAATATCCCTTCGCACTTTCTGGCAAAAATTGCCCAACAACTATCTCGGGCCGGCATTATTGAGATCCTGCAGGGCGCCAGAGGGGGGTACCGGCTCCTTATTCCGCCGGAAAAACTTTCCCTGCTCGATGTTATTGAAGCAATAATCGGTGAAATCTTTTTAAACGATTGTGTGGGCAGACCTGAATCATGCCATGCCAGTTCAAGCTGCGCGGTCAATAATGTCTGGCTTCAGGCCAGGGACCAACTCCGGACGACCCTGGGCCAGGTCACCTTTGCAAAACTTATCGGGGATGAGTCGTGCTGCATGATCCAGAACGAAATCGCGCCAGCAAAGGAACGATACAATTAAAACGATTCAGAACGCCGATAAAATATTCAATGATGACTATCAATTACAACTTACTCAGAACAAAAATTATGGAGGTAGTATTATGTGTTTAGTAACCAAACAGGCACCTGAATTTAAAGCTGAAGCTGTTATGCCCAACAACAGTTTTGAAACCGTTTCTCTTTCCTCTTACCGGGGGAAATATGTTCTTATCTTTTTCTATCCGCTGGATTTTACCTTTGTCTGTCCTTCGGAGATTTTAGCCTTTAACAGACAGCTGGAAGAGTTCAAGGCCAAAAACTGCGAGGTGCTTGGCATCTCGGTTGATTCAGTTTATACTCATCTGGCCTGGAAAAATACCCCGGTTGACCAGGGTGGTATCGGTGCAGTGCAGTTTCCTTTGATCTCAGATATTGCCAAGTCAATCTCCACTGATTACGGAGTGCTTCTGCCTGACGGCGTATCTCTCCGGGGTCTGTTCCTGGTTGATAAAGACGGTATTGTCCGCCATGAACTGGTAAATGATCTGCCGCTGGGCAGAAATGTCGACGAGGCCCTGAGGGTCATTGACGCCCTGCAGTTTTTTGAAGAACACGGTGATGTCTGTCCTGCGAACTGGCGCCCTGGTGAAGACGCCATGAAGCCCACCCCGGAAGGCGTGGCAGACTATTTAACAAAACACGGCTCTTAATCCCCCTCCGGAAGATTGCAGCTGTCTTCAGCCTGGATGGCCCAGACAGCTGCATGCTCTACCTCATTAAGGACGTAATGAAGGGAGAAGAAAGGGAGAAGAAATGAAGCCATTCGAAGAAAAAAGCCAAAACATACTCCTGCTCGGGTCTGATGTTAAAGTCAACAACCTGCCTATAAAAGAGGTAAGCCTGCTGCCGGAGGGCAGTCTGCCGGCCTATGGCTATAATCCGGGCGATTTCATAGAACTTCTGGCCGGCAAGGTCAGCATTGAAAACGGCCGCTTGGAACAGTGCCTGAGCTGGCTTGCCTCCTATCTAAACTCAGCCGGTCTTACTCCCAGGATCCGCACCCTGACATACGGGGAACAAAAAGAAATTTTTCAGATTTTTCGAAAAAAAGCACCCGGCAGCGCCCAGAAGGATCATGGCTGGTTCATGGTGCAACAGATACTCCCGCCTGAGGGCAGAAGAAAAAAACCCGACGTTCTTTCCATTGATGACTCAAATATTGAAACTTTAAGTAACAACAACGGGATACTTGTTATTGATGACGGGGGCTGGCCGCCCCAGATAGCTGTCCGGCTGAAATCGCTCAACCCTGAAAGCTGGGTAATCGGCATGGGCATAGGCATTGCCCATTGGCAGGAGTGGGCGGCACAATTCGGCAAATGCTTTTTTCTCTTCTGCCGCCTTTCGGATCTGGAAACCACCAGGATGGAAATGGACAGTTCTGTCA
>JAFDBU010000165.1 GCA_019313095.1 Deltaproteobacteria bacterium
CAAAACACCACTTGTGCAGTACATTGCCAGGCTGCTCCAGCAACAGGGCAGAAAACCGGCCGTGTTAAGCCGCGGCTACAAAGGATCCGCCACTCGTTCAATCAATGTTGTTTCAACCCAGGACGCCGTTCTTCTTGAAGCTTCAGAAGCGGGTGACGAACCACGCCTTCTTGCTGAAAAACTACCTGGAATACCTGTAATAACAGGAAAAAAACGTTTTCTAACCGGCCGCTTTGCCATAGATTCCTTTGGAGCGGATATACTTATCCTCGATGACGGTTTTCAGCATCTAGCCTTGCAACGGGATCTGGATCTGGTACTTTTCAACGCCAGCAAAGGTTTAGGAAATGGTCATGTTCTTCCAGGCGGTGAACTGCGGGAGTCTCTTTCAGGGTTGAAACGGGCCGATGCATTTATCATAAGCAACGTCGATACTCCCCAGAAAGATAATGTGCCGGAATTTATCAGTTTCCTAAAGGCCCGATTTCCTGAAATACCTCTGTTTACTTCCAGTTATCAACCGGAAAACGTTCTCCTTAGAATAGATAATGCTAAAAACGCTACCATCTCTCATGAAGTTGCCGGCAAGATACCGTTATACGGATTCTGTGGGATTGCCGTCCCGGCATCGTTCAAAATGACCCTCGAGAAAAACGGCATGAAGCTTACGGGGTTCCAAAACTTTCCAGATCATCATGACTATTCGACATCCGATATCCGATCACTCCTTGATGATGCCAGAACCTCCGGTGCTGAGGGTTTGATTACGACCGAAAAAGATTGGGTTAAACTGCGAAGTCTGTTCCCTCAGGAAATGCCCCTCCTGGTGCAACCTGTTCAGCTATGTTTTAGTCAAAATTTCAACCGCTTTCTCATGGGCCACCTTGCAACCTTCCCAAATCCTCGAGTATAGAAGTATACCTTTTATACAAATATGCCTATTATTATCAATATTTTAAGGCGTAAAAATATTGCAAAACACACAACAGAACTTTGATAGATGTATAAAAACTGCAACAGCTTCTTACTGGTTGTGTTTTTTTTGCCACAAATACTTCTAGTTTTCCAACGCAAATTAATCCTGACAATATAAACAACATCAAGCTGAAATATTTAGACTTTTTCAGAAATCACCGGATGACAACTTTAAGGATTTACAAATGGTATGATTTTTGCATATATTTTCAGTTAACTACTGTAATTTTTTAGATAAATAAAGCGCTTTAATCCAGGAAATAATATATATGAAAACCTTTTCACAAATTAGTCCCTACCAGAGCACAATCAGGAAAGCTGTTCACAGTAACGGTATTGGTCTGCATACCGGCAAACGGATAAATATGACTCTCAGCCCTGCCGATGCAAATATGGGAATCCGATTTGTTCGTAAAGATCTGGGCACAATTACTCCCATACCTGCTTTCATGAACAGAGTGGTCAACACAACCATGGCAACGACAATCTCTGAAGGTAAGGCATCCGTTGCTACCACAGAGCATCTTCTTGCCGCAATCAACGGGCTGGCCATTGATAATATCACTATCGAAGTTGATGGTCCTGAAGTACCCATCATGGATGGCAGTGCCGGACCTTTTGTTAATTTGCTTCTTGGGGCAGGCATAAGACAGCAGAAAAGCTATCGCAGACTTGTAAAAATCACCCGTGAAATCTCCTTCCGTGACGGCGACAGACTTATCAGTATCAACCCTTATGATGGATTCAAGGTTACGGCAGAGATCAATTTTAAACATGACACCATCAAACGTCAGGTATATTCAATAGTTCTTACGCCCCAAAAATTTATCGATGATTTGTGCCGGGCCAGAACCTTTGGCTTTCTTGAGGATGTCGAAAAATTGCAGAAAAACGGCCTGGCTCTTGGCGCCTCGCTTGACAATGCAGTCGGTATGGACCGGAACGGCATTTTAAACAAAGAAGGACTACGTTTTGACAACGAATTCGTACGCCATAAAATAGTGGACATTATTGGCGACATGACTCTTCTTGGTTGCCCGATACTTGGTCATATTGTGGCATACAAGTCAGGTCACAGTCAACATCTTAAACTGATGGAAGCTATTGCCGCATCTCCTGAAGCCTGGGAATTCGTTGAACTGAAGAAAAATGGTCAGCTTTCCGTTCTGAACAAGTTTGTCGCCAGGACAATGGAGGCCGGCAACAGGTTCCTCCCTATCCTGACCCCCGCCACCTCCAAGAGACCAGTTTCAGCCCGCTAACATTCAGCAAAACAAGAATTTATACAAATCACCTGATGACCAGTCATAAGCCTGTTGGTTGCACAAGCACCGACAGGCTTTTTTTGTGAAAAACTTTACTGGAAAGACGTACCTCTTCCTGCAAAAGCCGACAATCAATAATCCCTTTTTTTCCCCGAAACATACTGCATCGGTTTCGTTTTTTGGCAATGTTGACAAACTTATTGTAAAAAATGCGGCAATAAGAAAAAATAACTGTTATCAGTCCCTATGAAAAAATTATACCTTTTGCTAATGGAGAATAATTATGACTTTACGTGGCAAGCTGGGCTTTATTGGAGGAGGCAGAATGGGTGAAGCCCTGATCCAGGGAATCCTTAGGACTGAGATAATCACTGCAGCAGACATAATGGTTACCGATCCCGTTTCCTCCAGGAGAGAGTATCTTGCTAAAACTTACAGGGTTAATTCCTTTGACAGCGGAGAAGATGACCATGTCTGGTCCGGATGTTCCACTGTCATTCTGGCTGTCAAACCGCAGATTATGGAAGAGGTCCTTAAGGACGCCAGGGACAGGATAAACGATTCACATCTACTTATATCAATTGCAGCAGGCATAAAGACCTCACTTATCGATGCAAACCTGACAAGATGCAACTGCAGAATCATAAGGGTCATGCCCAACACACCGGCTTTTGTCCTGGAGGCTGCTTCAGCCTTGTGTCATGGTCCAAGGGCTACCCGGGAAGATATGGAAACAGCGCTTGCTATCTTTAACTCTATTGGCAGAGCCATAATCCTGGATGAAAAATATTTTGATGCTGTCACAGGATTAAGCGGCAGCGGACCTGCCTATGTCTTCACTTGTATCGAACCATTAATCGACGCCGGCCTGAAGGTCGGCCTGAACAGGTCTGATGCAGAACTTCTGGTCATGCAAACTGTTTTGGGTTCGGTCAAGCTTGCCATGGCCAGCAATGAACATCCGGCCCAGCTGCGCGCCATGGTAACCTCTCCGGGCGGCACTACAATTGCCGGCCTGCATGAACTGGAAGCAGCGGGCTTCAGCGGTATTATTATGGATGCCGTTGAAGCAGCAACGGAAAGATCAAAAGAACTGGGAAAATGAAAATCAAAAAAGCCGGCATCATCTTAAAGAAGGGGTTCAAAGAACCACGCAAAATAAGCGGGGAGATCATTAACTGGTTTGCCGGAAAGGGGGTAGAGACTTTAGTTGATCAGGTCACAAAGGACCTTGACATCATCATCATACTTGGTGGTGATGGTACCCTGCTGCAAATTTCAGATAAAGCCAGTAGGTACGGTATCCCTGTTATGGGAATAAACCTGGGTGGCCTCGGTTTCCTGACGGCAGTATCTGTAAGGGAACGTTTTGAGGCCCTGGAATTACTCCTCCAGGATAAAATGAAGGTGGAAAAGAGGCTACTTTTAAAAACCAGACTGCTTGGCGGGAATGAGCCTGAATCCAAGTCAACTGGTTACCTGTATGCCCTTAATGACGTGGTGATCAGCAAGGGAGACATAGAGCAGATAGTAAATTTCAGGACCTGGTCAGACCAGGAATTTATCACAACCTACAGAGCTGACGGCCTTATATTCTCCACACCTACGGGTTCTACTGCCTATAACCTGTCCGCCGGGGGGCCCATTGTCCAGCCCCAACTACCCTGTATGCTTGTGACACCAATATGTCCTTTCATGCTTGAAAGCAGACCGGTCCTGCTTTCACCGAATGTAACCCTCATAACGCAGCTGGCAGGCAAGGCTGATAATGTCAAAGTCATTGTCGACGGGCGTTTCACCTGGAAAATGGTGGAGAATTCACGTCTTGAAATAAAAACGGCCAACAACCCTCTATACCTTATCAGCATGCCGCAAAAAGGTTACTTTGAAATTTTACGCAACAAACTCAACTGGGGCGGTACAGGACATAAAATACCGAAGTTGCCGGAGTGAAGAATAGGGGGTTGGGGATTTAATTTATATAGTTAATCCTGACTTCTTTCTCCTCACTTTTCACTTCTTCTGCAAATTGAACTTCTTGATCTTATACTGCAGCAGACTCTTTGTTATACCGAGGCTTTCGGCTGCCCGGGCCTGAACAAAATTTGCCTCTTTGAGAGCCCGCTTCACCATTTGTTCCTCAACAACGCTCAAGACTTCGGGCAGAGGAAGATTTGCCGGTATAAATTGTTCAAAATCAACATCCGGTGACCAGTTTTCTTCCTTTTGGGAACTGGTTACATCCGGATGCACATCCTCAGTCCGGATCACATCTTTGCTGCAGAGAATAGCTGCCCTTTCGATGGTATTTTCAAGTTCACGCACATTACCATCCCAGGAGAGATTTACCAGATACCTCAA
>JAFDBU010000166.1 GCA_019313095.1 Deltaproteobacteria bacterium
GGCTCGGTCTGCACCTCCTCAAATGCCGAACGGGTATTAACCTGGGCCCTTGAACGCGGCGAGAAGGTTTTCTTTTTCCCTGACGAACACTTGGGCAGGAACTCTGCCCTTGCCCTGGGTATCAATCCTGCGGAAATCGTGCTCTGGGATCGTGCTAAGCATTTGGGTGGTAACTCTGCTGCTGCGATAAAGCAGGCAAAGGTCATCCTGTGGAACGGTTACTGTACTGTTCATATGCAGTTTAGTGCAGCCCACGTTAAGATGTGGCGTGATAAGGATCCCGCGGTCCGTATAATTGTGCATCCGGAATGCCGGCATGAGGTGGTAGCCGGGGCTGACCAGTATGGTTCCACTGAAAATATTATCAAGGCGGTTTCGGAATCTCCAGCTGGTTCAAAATGGGCAATCGGTACAGAAATTAATCTGGTGAACAGAATTGCCCGTTTAAACCCTGACAAGGAAATTCACTCACTTTCTCCCTTCCAGTGTCTATGTTCGACCATGTACAGGATTAAACCCAAGTACCTTCTCTGGGTCCTCGATAATCTGGTACAGGGGGTGGTGAAGAATCAGATTACCGTTGATCCTGAAACAGCAAAGCTGGCCAAAATTGCCCTGGACAGGATGCTGGAGATATGAGGTGAGCAGGTAGGGCATGGAGAAAATATATTTCGACAACAATGCCACAACACCCCTTGACCCGGCAGTCAGGGCAGCAATGCTGCCCTATCTCAATGAGTGCTTCGGCAACCCATCAAGCGGACATCATTTTGGTGAAGAAGCCTTTGCCGGGATAACTGAGGCCAGAGGACAGGTGGCTGCCCTGTTTAACTGCCCGGCTAAAAGGATAATTTTTACCAGCGGTGGGACAGAGGCAAACAATACGGCTATCTGGAGTGCAATTGCTGCCTTTCCCGAGAAAAAACACATAATTTCCTCAACTGTTGAACATGCCTCTGTATTAGCCCCCCTGGAATTTCTACAGCAAAGATTCGGTTACAGGATTGATCTGCTGCCCGTCAGACGGGACGGTGCACTGGACCTGCAGCTTCTCGCTGAAACAATAGGTCCTGATACTGCCCTGGTATCGCTCATGGGGGCCAACAATGAAAGCGGGGTTATCTGGCCCCTGGCGGAAATTAGTGAACTATGCAGACAGAAAAAAGTGCTTTTCCATTGTGATGCTGTACAGTTGATTGGCAAGGAGCTAATTGATCTTGAAATTCTGCCGGTTGATTATCTTGCAGTTGCCGCCCACAAATTTCACGGTCCCAAGGGGATCGGCGCGCTTTATGTCAAAAGGACGGCGCCTTTTTCCCCACTTATTATGGGAGCCGGCCAGGAAATGGCTCACCGGGCCGGCACGGAAAATGTTGCCGGCATAGTCGGTTTAGGCAAAGCAAGTGAATTGGCCGCTGACTATCTGAAGAGCGGTGAGTCTGCTGTGATGGATCTGCGTAACAGGCTGCAGGAGCGGATCATGGCAGATATTGGAGAGGTTATTGTTAATGGCGCCGGTCAGCCCCGGCTGCCTAATACCCTGAATATTAGCTTTAAGAACTGTGCTTCAGGAGCCATGGTGCAGGAACTCGATGAAATGGGCATCTCGGTATCGGCGCATTCTGCCTGCCACAGCGGGGATCTTGATCCCTCGCACGTACTCCGGGCCATGGCGGTTCCGGAGACCCATATTCATGGTACACTGCGTATCAGCTTAAGCCGCTTTAGTACTGATGACGAGGTTGACAGGTTGTGTGAAGTTCTCCCGGCCGTTTTAGCAAAATCACGCCAGGGTGTTGCTGTTTGACAATCCCTCAGTCTCTACCAGATGGGAAAATGTCTTTTTTAGAAACGGCTCCGTTTTTTTCTGGAAATCCTGCCGATAAGCCAACCCAGGAAAAGGACACCGCCGCCGGCCAGAAACCATTTAATCATCCTGGCATCAGCAAGCTTTTCATTTTTTTCTGCAAGGGTTGCTGCTTCTGCCTGCAGTTTTTCATTCTGCTGCAATAACCGGTCTCTTTCTGCAGCAATTTCCACCACATTTTCCGCCTGGGCCAGGAGGGCATCATATTTTTCAGCCATCATTCGTTCACCCGTCAAAGCCTGTTCAAGATTTTTCTCCAGTTCAGTAGATTTTACGCGTAAATTGGAGATTTCCTGCCCGGATTTCTCCCGGTATGCCTTGAGCTGCATTTCCAGGTCGCTGTTGGTCGTTTCCAGGGTCTTGTACTTTTTCTGCAGGTTGCTGTTGAGTTTTTCCAGTTCTGCTATACGTTGAGTCTTGGGCGGGTCGGAGCTTACATACTGACGCAGGACATATCCTTCTGAGCCATCCTGAATCCTCACTTTTAAATAGGTTTCATCCTCTTCCAGCACTTCAAGGGCTGTGCCTGTTTTTAATGTTTTAATAATTTTATGCTGTGAACTTTTACCCGCACGTAAGGTGATTACCAGCTCGTCGCCGACGTATCGCGTGTCTGCTGTTGCCGGCAGCACAGAGACACAGACAGCGAACGCTGCCAGGATCAAAACTATGGTGATATAACGCACTGCAATCCTCCTGATCAAGTAGTGGACTTTGTTCTTCGGAAAGCGTTCTGTTGAGGAAAATACCTTAATTAAGAACAGTTAGGGGTGTCAAGGGAGAAAAAAAACGATTAGAGAGTTACGATGGTTCCCGGTTCAGGAATAAGGATATTTATGCCGCTATATTTTCCTGCCAGGTCTGCAAGAATTGTTTCGGCCTGAAGTCGTATATTCCGCTGCAAGTGGAGTAGGGCCAGACGATTAACACCTGCCTCGCGGCAGAACTCCAGGCAGGTGGTAATTGAGCCGTGCCCAGGTGTCGTATTTTTAATGCCGTAAGCCTCATGGATTATTATATCGCAGCCTTGTGCCAGGGTTTGGGTGGCCGATGTCGGACGCCCGTCGCCGCTGTAAAAAACAGCTTTATCCTGCAGTTCAAGTCTGAGAGCAAGACACGGCTGTGAGTGCTCATTGTATGCTGTCTGCCAGAGAGAATCCGCTATTTTTTTTTTGCCCCCCTCTTCCATTTCATTAAACAGGAGTTCAAAGCCAAAGCGGTTCATGAGGGTCGGATAGGCTAATTCCATTGCCTGTCTGATTCTGGTTTCAATCCCGGGAGGCCCTATAATTTGAAACGGTTTTTCCCGGCCGGTTTCCCAGAACCAGAGCAGCAGGAGCGGCGTGCCGAAAAAATGATCACCATGAAAATGTGAAATCCAGAGGATTTCCAAGTCATGGGGATCGGGATTCAGGGAAAGATACAGGTGTGGTACAGTGAAACCGCAGTCCAGCAGAATCCGGCCGGCTGTGTCCGCAGCAGATTTCTTTATCAGCATGGAGGTATTAGGCTGGGTGCCATCACAGGCTTCGCCCACTCCCAGAAAATGAATATCCATAGTTATTTCTCCAAATGTAAACCCGCTATTACAACTCTTCAGGGTTGGCAAGATCAGTCACAACCTCAGCCAGACCTTTGGTAACCCTGGCCAGACGGTCGTAATCAATCTTTTCGGGTGTGTCCTGCAGGGTATGATAGTGTTCATACCTGAAAAATGCCGTATCGGTTATCATGATAGCCTTGTAGCCTTCGCGCCAGAAAGACCAGTGGTCCGACCAGCCGATGCCGGTGATCCAGCCGGGAGCGGCTGTGCCTTCAGAGGGGAAGAGGGTGGTACGTCGAAAGGCTGCCAGACATGAGCGCACCAGCCGGCGTGAGCCGATGTTGCCGACAAAACCGATGAAATTTGCTGTATCCGGATAGAAGAAACTGAAAGGAAAAGGGTATTCCTGGCTGTCAGGAGCTTCGGAATAATAGCCCATGGTCTCAAGAGAGAGCATACCGACAATGTTTTCCTGCTGTTGACGTGCACGGGAGGCGTAGACCCTGCTCCCCATATCCCGCCCCAGAAAGAAAGGCGGCTCTTCATTGGTAAATGCAACAAGACGGATAGTTCTGGCGTTTTCTGTCCTTCTGAGCAGCCGCGAAATTTCAAGCAGAGCTGCAACCCCTGAACCGTTATCGTTGGCGCCCGGTGATCCTGATACCGAGTCATAATGAGCGCCAATAATTACTATTTCACCGGCGCGGGAATTCCCGGGGATTTCAATGATAAGATTGGTAGATTTCACACCGCGCGCATCGTATTCCTGGTGCTGAACAACAAAATTTTGTGCCTGCCAGGTTTTTTCTATAAATTCAGCAGCAGCAGTAAGTTTTTGCGGCAGCCATATATTTCTTTCCCCAATATCCTCTGCCAGCATAAAAATGTGATGGCGCAGA
>JAFDBU010000167.1 GCA_019313095.1 Deltaproteobacteria bacterium
GATTCAAGTCTCTGCTGCACCGTTTGAGGTTTGTTCCGTAATGGAGCCAGCTTCCGGTTCAGACGAAATTCAAGCCCCAGCCGTTGTTGAACAGCTAGGTGCATCTCATCTGCGATGGCTTCCCAATCCTGTTCCTCATAGGATTCCGATATTGCCGAGGTAACCTCTATTGTATCCACAGCAGTAGCGTCAGCCCATGTAAAGATCTTTGCAGCCAGCACTGTAAGATTATGCAATGCCAGCACACCGAAGATCCTGGCAAGCAATCCGTGCCTATCCCTCGTAATAACCCGAATGGACCAGGATTCCTCTTTTTTCTCATGGAAAAACAGAACCTCCTGTTTTGCCAGTTTTTTTGGCTGAGTGATATGTTCAACTATTACCTCAGGTGGAAAACTGAGTAAATAGTCTTCTGAAAAAAGATCAAAATTTATTTTCCCTGCTTCAGGAAGCATTGCAGAGACTTTATCACGAATCCACTGCACCCCGAGTTCTGCGCTGCGTGCCTGTTCCTGGCTGGATAAATCTTTCTGGTCAAGCAGTACGGCAATTTTCAGATAAAGTTCAAGAAGCAGCGCCGCTTTCCAATCATTCCAGACGGTGGGACCGGTTGCCCTGGCATCGGCGATGGTTAACAGATAGAGCATGGCGAGAGCTTCAGGCGAATTGATCCTGGCGGCACAGCGCATGATAAATTCTTCATCCTCAAGATCACGGCGTAAGGCGGTATGCGAAAGAAAGAGGTGGTTCCGGACCAGGAAGTCAAGCGTGTCAAGCTCTTCCTTTTCCAGGCTCATTCTGGTGCCCAGCTGCTGAGCCATGTCAGCCCCTCTGTCTGCATGGCCTTGGCCATAGCCTTTACCGATATCATGCAGCATTCCAGCCAGGAAGAGGGTATGCGGCCTAGTAACCAAGCTGTATATATTCGACTCTTCCTCTCTCAGCTTCTCAAGTTCTTTAATAGTCTGGATCAGATGACGATCGACTGTGAAAACATGGTAGACATCGTGCTGCGCCAGGGATTCAACCTTGGCCATTTCCGGAAGATAGGCGGTCAGGAAACCGGTCTCGAGCATCTCTTCCAGGACTCTGAAAGGTTGATCGGCTGCTAGAATTCCTAGAAACAGCTTTGCGTTTCTGCGGGAATGACGCAACTTGTCATCAACATGCTGGAGCCCCGCTGTTATGGCTTTCCTGGTCCTGAAATGCAGGGGCATGCCGGTTCTGGCAGACTGATAAAAGAGGCGCATGAAGAGTTTCGTAGTTTTACTGAGGAGTTCGGCATTGGTCAGGTGGATCTTGCCGTGCCTCACTTCAATGCCGGGTTCAAGGACCTTTGCCGACACCAGTGTTTCCTCGCTGCCCAACACTTCTTCCACATGCTCAAAAAAAAGATCCGTGGTTACCGATATCGTCTGCATGTGGGCGTAGACCTCACGCATGAAATGCTCCACAGCAAGCATATCTTTCCGGTTAATAAAACCAAAGGTCTGAGCCATTTCCTGCTGGTGTTCAAAGAAAAGCTGATCGTTTTTACGACCACTGACATAGTGCAGTCTGTTACGGATACGGATCAGATAATCCTGAGCCTGTTCAAACCTGGAGAGCTCATCCTTTGAAAGCAGCCCTGCCTCGCGTAATGAGACCAGATCCTTCAAACCAAAAATAACATGGGCGGTCCACACCATGGACTGGATATCACGAAATCCGCCGCAGCTTTCCTTAATATGCGGCTCCAGAAGGTAGGTATGCCTGCCATATCGAGTTTCTCTTTTTGCTCTCTGTTCAAGCATATCTTCGAGAAATTCCTGGCGCTTGCCCTCAATATAGGCTGTCTTGTACCTTTCTGTGAGCTTGGCAAAGAGGGTGGCGGAGCCGGTAATAAGCCTGGCATCAAGCATAGCCACCCTGAAAAAGAAATCTTCAGCTGCAAAAGCCAGGCAATCCTCTATGGTGCGGACTGCATGACCCACCTCAAGTCCTGTGTCCCAGAGGGGATAGAGTATGGCCTCGACGGCACTGTTGAGTTCTGCTTTATAGGACGGATCATAAAGCAGCATCAGATCAATATCTGAAAAAGGATAAAGTTCCTGTCTGCCATAACCCCCAAGGGCTACCAGGGCATAGCCTTCCCCGCCCGGAACTTTTGCCTCAAAACTGCCGGCCAGATGATGATCAATAAAATCTGAGTGTTTACGCACCAAAGCATAGCCGCTGATCCCCTGACGCCAATAGGCATCAAGGGCCTGACGACGGGCCTGGAGACCGGTAAAATCCTGGGGTTCTAAGGTTGTCTGCGTCATTCCTGAAAGACCCAATATGTCTTCAGCTTGTTCATATTTGGGAATAGAGGTTTTATACTGCACAATTCAAAACAATCAGATTTTCAGATGACAGAGCATCATATGGCTTCAACACCTTTTTCGCCTGTTCTGACCCTGATGACCTCTTCAACCGGCAGAACAAAAATTTTGCCGTCGCCTATTTTTCCGGTTTTTGCCGCCTGGCATATTGTTTCAATCACCTCATCCACCTGGGCGGAATCCACAATAATCTCGAGCTTTGCCTTGGGGATGAAATCAACGATATATTCAGCACCGCGGTATATCTCTTTGTGTCCCTTCTGGCGCCCGTAGCCCTTGACCTCTGAAATTGTCATTCCCTTGATGCCGATACCATTCAAGGCTTCTTTGACATCATCCAGCTTGAACGGCTTAATAATTGCTTCAATTTTTTTCATGACATGCTCCTTTTATTTTTTATCCAGCAATATCGTTGCCATTAACTGTACGCTGTTTCACTATGTTCACTCAAATCAAGGCCGCTTACTTCAGAGTCCGTCGTCAGCCGCAGCCCCAAGGTCACATCTACAATCTTGAGCAGTACCCAGCTTAAAGCAAAGGCATAGATTCCCACTACAACGACACCAAATATCTGGGTGCCAAGAAAGCCTGGATTCCCGGCCAGCAAACCGTCAGCACCACCGGGATTAATTAGTTTGGAGGCAAAAATCCCAAGACATATTGTCCCAATTATGCCTCCAAGTCCATGAATACCGACAACATCCAGGCTGTCATCATAGCCTAATCGCCCTTTCAGTGTAACCCCGAAATAACAGCCTGCTCCTGCAAGAAAGCCGATGATTACTGCCGCATTGGGCCCAACAAAGCCTGCAGCAGGTGTTATAGTGGCCAGGCCGGCAATCGCTCCTGAAGCTGCGCCCAATGTTGTCGGCTTGCCCCGATGCAGCCATTCTACCAAGGTCCACATGGCCATACCAGCCATACCCCCAAGGTGGGTGGAAACAAATGCTGTAGCGGCTATGCCGTTGGCAGCCAGGGCACTGCCGCCGTTAAATCCGAACCAGCCAAACCATAAAAGTCCTGTACCCAGAAGGGTCATCGGCAGGTTGTGCGGCATGAGGCTCTCCTTACCATAGCCTTTGCGCGGCCCAAGGATAATTGCTGCTGCCAGGGCTGCTGCACCCGAGGTAAGGTGTACAACGAGGCCACCGGCAAAATCCAGCACACCTTTATTGCCCAACCAGCCACCGACTCCCCATATCCAGTGACAGACAGGGTTATAGACCAGTACGGCCCACAAAACACTGAATATGAGGAACGGGCCGAATCTCATTCTTTCTGCAAATGCCCCTGTTATAAGTGCCGGTGTGATTATGGCAAACATGCACTGGTAGATCATGAACACTGTCTGCGGAATCGTCGTAGCGTAATCATTGCTGGGAACCGATGTAACTCCTTTGAGCGCGAACCAGGAAAGATCACCGACAAGACCTCCCACATCAGGCCCAAAGGACATGCTGTAGCCTAAATAAACCCACTCAAGACAAATAACAGAGATCAGTATAAAACTCTGCAGAATAGTACCCAGGACATTTTTGCTTCGTACCATGCCGCCGTAAAAAAGCGCCAATCCGGGTGTCATAAGCAGTACCAACCCTGCTGCTGCTAAAATAAATGCTGTATCCCCTGTATCAATCACTTTGCTCCTCTCCAATTTGTTGATTTAGATTTGTAAAGCTCCCAATAAAACTCATGGATATGGTCAAGCAAAATGAATGCCATACGGGATGTAGTTTTATAACCTTCTGTTATGTTAGCATTTGTTAAAAATTTTAGGGCAAAACAGCTCCTAATCAATTACATTTATGTAAAAAATGCTCTTTTTTCTCACAAAATTGTCTAACGGCTCCGTGTCATTTCCTGCATAATTCGCTCGTATTATTAAATTGTATAGCCTGCCTCACTGTGCTCGGCCAGATCCAGGCCACGGACCTCTGCTTCAGCATCTACACGCAACCCGACAACAGCATCGATAACTTTTAGAATTATAAAGGTAACGACCATCGAGTAAATAATCGTGGCAAAAGCGCCATAGGCTTGGACTCCAAAAAGTTTTGGATTGCCGAAGAAAAGCCCGTCGGCAC
>JAFDBU010000168.1 GCA_019313095.1 Deltaproteobacteria bacterium
CGGCTAAGATTCTAGGGCTCTACGAGATCATGAACCATCGCTTCAGATGGCCGCAGAAAAAAGGTGATATCACCGTGCGTTTTGGTGACTCCATAACATTTTCGCCAGGCGCTACGTATGATGAAATTGCCAGGCGACTCGAGCATGAGGTGCGTTTCCTGTAGACCGTTAGCTGCCCATAACAAAAATTGCCTGACAGGTCATTTGGTATAATTTTGCTTGTCAATTTATCTCTGAAGATCACATCATAATTATAGAATAAAAAAATCCGGAGACCTGCGTCCCCGGATTTTTTTTGCTTTTCTGTTAGACCGAATTTACTTCGCTTCAAACAGTGGCACGAATTCACCGTAACCTTCTTTTTCAAGGTCCTCCTTGGGAATAAACCGCATGGCAGCAGAATTCATGCAGTAACGTTTGCCGGTCGGTGCTGGGCCGTCATCAAACACATGCCCCAGATGGCTGTCTGCATGTTTGCTCCGGACCTCGGTCCTGACCGTAAAGAGCTTGCGGTCCTCACGGGTCACTATATTTTCCGTGACCAGCGGTTTGCTGAAACTCGGCCAGCCGGTACCCGATTCATACTTATCCTGGGAGCTGAACAGCGGTTCGCCGGAGACAATATCAACATAGATTCCCTCTTGGTGATTGTCCCAGTATTCATTCTTAAAGGCCGGCTCGGTGCCTTCCTCCTGGGTTACTTCGTACTGCAGAGGCGTAAGCCTCTTTTTAAGTTCATGTTCACTCCACTGTTTGCGGTCTTTGCCCCAGATACTGTCGAGATACCTGTCGCGCCCGGAACCGGAGCGGTAGAATTTATAACGCAGAGGATTATTCTTATAATAGTCCTGGTGATACTCTTCGGCCGGATAAAATGTCTGGGCCGGCTCTATCGGCGTAACAACGGGCTTGTCATAAACACCCCTTTTAACCAGCGCAGCCTTCGATTTTTCCGCTAGTTCTTTCTGTTCCTGGCTGGTGTAAAAAATTCCGGTGGTATAGGCATGACCCCGGTCGACAAACTGGCCACCCGCATCAGTGGGATCAACCTGGTGCCAGAAAACATCAAGCAGCATATCATAGGAAATCCTGGCCGGGTCATATACAATCTCAACCACCTCGATATGACCGTTTGCTGCATAGTCTTCATAGGTCGGATTCGTGTTGTTTCCCCCTGAATAACCGGACGTCACTGATATGACGCCATCCAGAACCTCAAAAGGTTTCTCCATGCACCAGAAGCAGCCTCCGGCAAAAATAGCCCTTTCCGTATTCATAGTTGTGTCATTCATCGTCTGTATCTCCGTTTTATTATCTGCAAAGGCCTCAAAAATGGTGAGAAAACCTGCCAGAAACAGTACCAGGCCTATGCCTATGAGAGTTATCGTCATATTTTTCATTTTTGCACCTCCTTATCATGCATATACATGATCAGGAATAATTTTTATTCCCATTCTTTTAAAATAGACATTAATATAGCCATGTAAAGGATGAATAACGTGCATGTAAAGTTTGTGTAAAGATACAGGCCTTCAAACAAATTACTTCCACATGAAGAGATGCGACTGGCTCACAGTGGATGAAATATATATCATCTACCATGATACGGAATGGGGTGTCCCGGAGCATGATGACTGCAAGCTTTTTGAAATGCTCACCCTGGAGGGGGCCCAGGCCGGTCTGAGCTGGCTGACCGTTCTGAAAAGAAGGGAGGCCTACCGCCAGGCTTATGAAAGCTTCGACCCGGTCAGAATTGCAGGCTGGAATCAAGAAAAAATTGATGCATTACTGCAGGATACCGGCATCATCCGCAACAGGCTCAAGATAGAAGCGGCAAGAACAAACGGAAAGGCCTTTCTCAAAGTAAAAGAGGAATTCGGCAGCTTTGATACATTCATCTGGTCATTCGTCGAAAACAGGCCTATTCTGAATTCCTGGAAAAACAGCAAAGAAATTCCCGCAACTACTCCTGAGTCGGAATGCATGAGTAAAGAGCTCAAAAAAAGGGGTTTCAAGTTTGTCGGCCCGGCCATCTGCTACGCCTTTATGCAGGCGGTAGGCATGGTAAATGACCACACAGTGGACTGTTTCCGATACCGGGAAATTACAAACATACCTTAGAGTCGGGTTCGTGACTTTATTGTTATATTTTGAAAGACAATAGGATTTATTTGGAGAGTAACTTAGGATGAGGACGCAACGGCAAAACAAATGCAGACAAACATGGATGCGCGTATGACGGAATGGGTGCTGGAAGCTGTTGAAATAAGCAAATCATACCGGGTGGATGACCGCAGTATCACGGTACTTGATAACATCAGTCTGGTGGTTAAAAAAGGCGAATTCCTGGTAATTGAAGGCAAAAGCGGCAGCGGTAAATCCACTCTCTTGAGCCTGCTGTCAGGGCTCGACAAGCCCGACAGCGGCAAGGTCATTCTCAGCGGCACAAATATCACCGGGCTGAGCGAAGACCAACTGGCGCCTTTCCGCAACCGGACAATCGGTTACGTATTTCAATCCTTTCACCTGGTTCCTTCCCTGACCGCCTTGGAAAATGTCATGTTCCCGGCCGAGCTGCATCGGGACCCCGAGGCGGCAGCCAAGGCCTCGGATCTGCTACGCAGCGTCGATCTGCACCAGCGAGATGATAATTTTCCGCACCAGCTCTCAGGCGGAGAAAAGCAGCGGGTCGCCATCTGCCGGGCCCTGGTCAACAGCCCGCAGATCGTTTTTGCCGACGAACCGACTGGTAATCTCGACTCAAGCAGCGGTGCAACTATTCTGCAACTGCTCCTGGAGCTGCGGTACAAACATGACACCACGCTTGTCATGGCAACCCACAGCCGGGAAATCAGCAGTACGGCAGATCGCATCGTGCGGCTGGTCGACGGCAGGATATCTTCATGAATAACCAGGGATTTACCTGAAATTTTCTTGGAATAAATACAGGTACGATGCTTCACTTCCGGTTCATATTAAGGCAGATCAGAAGCTCCCAAAAACAGGCGCTTATATTCGTGCTCTGTGTAACCCTGTCGCTGCTTACGCTGGTTTCCCTGGGCGGCTTCAGCAGTTCAGTGCGCACTTCGATGCTAAAGGATGCCAGGCAGCTGCACGCAGCCGACATCATCATCCATTCCCATTATCCTCTCTCCCGTAACCTGACCGCGTCCATAAAGAGTTACGAGAAACAGGAACTTGTCGTGGGGGCCCTGATCCATGAGTTCTACAGCATGGCCACCAATCCAGGTAGTGAAAAATCGGTCCTGAGTCATCTCAAGGTGGTTGAGAAAGGCTATCCATTCTATGGGACCGTGGAGCTGGCTTCGGGCCGCCAGTTCAATGAAGTGCTCACACCAGGATCAATCATTGTAGAGCAGCCGGTTCTCGATCGTTTAAACGCAGGGCTTGGTGATCAGCTGCAGATAGGTTCGGCTGAACTGATCATAGCTGATATTGTGATTGCGGAGCCGGACCGGCCGGTTTCCTTCTTTTCTTTTGGACCGCGAATCTTTATTGCAGCTGCAGACCTGGAAGGTCTTGATCTTATCAGAAGGGGCAGCCGCATCCATTACAACTACCTGCTCAAGGTCCATGATTCTAAAATGGTAAACCGTCTGGCCGGTGAACTTGCCACCGTTGCCGCCGACCCGCAGGAAAGGGTCAATACCTTTGAAAATGCCGAATCCGGCATCAAGCGGTTCTTTGATAATTTTCTTTTCTTTCTGAACCTGATCGGCATATTCACCCTGCTGCTGGCAGGCATAGGCATCCAGACCGCTCTGCATGCCTTGCTGCGGGACAATGAATACACCATCGGCATCATGAAAGCGGTCGGCGCCACCAACCGCTTTATCTGCAGCCATTTCATCATCATGATTATGCTGCTCGGTACTATCGGCACAGTTTTGGGGCTGAACATAAGCTTTTTGCTGCAGCTCTATTTTCCGACCCTCTTTGCCGGGATACTACCTGCAAGTGTCGAGCTGGATATTGCCTGGGGTGTGGTTTTCGAGGGACTGCTGCTTGGCACCGCTGTGGTCGGGTTGTTTTCCTTCCTGCCGCTGCGCAGAGTCAGAAACCTCAAGCCTGCCGCAATTTTCCGCAAGGAAAGCGGATCTGCACAAGGCCGATGGGATCAGTACTTCACCATTGGTGTCATCATCTGCTTTTTTGCCGGCCTTACCATCTGGCAGCTTGAAGACATTTCCACCGGCACTTATTTC
>JAFDBU010000169.1 GCA_019313095.1 Deltaproteobacteria bacterium
AGCAGAACAAAAATCCAGCCTGCCAGCCACCATGTATCAGGCAAAGTCAGAATCAGCCATAAAATCATGTAAAACAGAAACCCCATGAGCAGGGTATTTACAAGCAGTGATTTGAACAGATCCTGAAGCCAGAGCCCTAATGTCTGGTTGGAAAAACCAAAGCGTTTTTCCAGGACAAAAGTATTGAAAAGGGAAAATGGCAGCTTGATAAATGTTTCAGCATAGATCAGGACCAGGAAAAATACGACCCCTGAAGTAACCTGAGACCAACTGTTGGCTGCAATTTGATTGTTGAGCCAGTTTAGCAGGCCACCAAAAAGAAATATGAGTGTTATTCCGGCTGAAACAAAGGCTTCAACCCTACCGAGGCGGCCGTGTGCAACAGTATAATCACGCATCTTCCTTAGTGTTACGGCATCAACATGCTCCTTAAAACCAGGCGGCACCTGAGCCCCGTGCTTTGCCAGATGCTTCAGGTTAAGCGTAAGGAGAAACTGTTCTGATGCTTCAACAACAAGGAAGAGTATCAGCAGGGTAACTAATAGATATTCCAAGAGAATTAAAATCCTTTTGCAACTATCTGTTTCATCTTTAGATAAATGTTATTATTATATACGTATAAATACGGACCTAAATGCTGTTTGAACCGTTTTTTAGGCAAGTAGTAACTGAATACTGGAATCGCGCCCGAACTTCAAGCTCTAATCGAGGCCGATTAGCTGATAATGTTAAACGGTAAATTCGCGTATGGAATTATATAATTCGCGGCTGCGCCGCTCTCTCAAGGATCCTGGAGAATTCACCCTGACCTTTGAACTGGTTCCAGGCAGAGGCGGCCGGACTCAGGAAATTAACAGGATCGTCAACCTGGCCAAAGATATTGCTGCTGACGGGCGCTTTCAGGCTTTGAGCATTACGGAAAATGCCGGCGGCCAGCCTTCTCTTTCACCTGAAACCCTGGGCACGGAAATCCTTGCCATGGGCTCTGAGGTGATCATTCATCTCTCGTGCAAGGACAAGAACAGGAACCAGATGGAGTCACTGCTTTTCGGCTGGGACAGACATAATCTGCATAACCTGCTTGTCATTGCCGGCGATTATCCCAAGGAGGGCTACTGTGGCTTTCCCAAGCCGGTGTTCGACCTCGATACGATCCATGTCCTCGATATGCTCGCCAGCATGAACAAAAAAGGACAGCTTCCTCAGGATAACGACACCCCCGGCGAACAAGGTCCAAGCATTCCTTTTCTCAAAGGCGTTGTTGTTTCACCCTTTAAGCTGCTGGAGGCTGAACTGGTTATGCAGTATTACAAACTGCACCGCAAGGTTTCAGCAGGCGCCGACTTCGTGATAACCCAACTGGGATATGACGCGCGAAAATTCCATGAACTGCTGCAATATATGAAGCAGAATCAACTCAATATCCCGTTCATCGGCAATGTCTTCATACCAAGCTTGAAGGTAGTCGAACTGATGCATGAGGGCAAGCTTCCCGGCTGCCTCGTTCCTGACTCTTTGTATGAACAGATCCAGTGGGAGGCACGTACTGAAGATAAAGGCAAAAAGGCCCGTCTAGTCCGGGCGGCAAAGCTTCTTGCTGTTTTAAAAGGGTTGGGTTACGACGGGGCTCATATCGGCGGGCCGGCCCTTACTTTCACGGATCTTGATTTTGTCCTCAACCAGGCTGAAGAAATGGAGAGTGGCTGGCAGAGTCTTATCCCGGATCTGGCCTTCTGCCCGCCAAAAGCATTTCATTACTATGAGAAAGACCAGGCAACAGGTCTCAACACAGAAAAAGAAGTGGAGAGGCCTTCTAAAAAGCCTCCCTGGATCTCGGCCTATGCTTTTTCCAATTGGGTACATGAAACTGCATTTGAGCCGGAAGGCGTCCTTTACGATCTCTGTAAAAAAACATGTTTGCGGCTGGATGAAACCAGGCTGCGCGGTCCTCTTTCAACCTTTGAATATATAACCAAGGCAGCACTCTTCGGATGCCTGAACTGCGGGGACTGCACCCTGGAAAGACTGGCTTTTCTCTGCCCCCAGTCACGCTGCGCAAAATACTTACTTAACGGTCCCTGTGGCGGCAGCCATAACGGCTGGTGCGAAGTATATCCAGGCAGAAAGCGCTGTGTGTATGTCCTGGCCTACAACCGTCTCAAGCCTTACGGTCTTGAAAAAAAATTCAAAAGAGGTTTCACTCCGCCACGAAACTGGTCCCTGAACAACACCTCGTCATGGGTAAATTTCTACCGGGGCCTTGACAATTTTGCCCTGTCAGAAGATCCAACTGTCTCCTGTTCAAAAAAATAAGCTGCCGGCATCGTCAAAACTCGATGCGGAGTGGTATTGCGCCCGTAATCCAACCATATCCTCAGGCCCGTTGATGACTGCGAGACTTTTTGCGAATATACCCAATTGATTGATTGAACATTCCGGAAAAGTGGTTATAGTGTCTTCTTTTTCAGAGATGAAGCACTTAGCAAATCATATAAAAAATGGACCAGGTACACAGAGACAAACCAAAAGATGAATGCGGGGTCTGCGGCATTTTTGGCCACCCGGATGCAGCCAGGCTAACTTATTTTGGGCTTTATGCCCTGCAGCACAGGGGACAGGAAAGTACCGGCATAGTCACCTCAGACGGCAGCAGGATATCACAGCACAAAGCCATGGGACTGGTTCCCGAGGTGTTTACCGAAGACATCCTCAGGGAACTCAAGGGTCACCTGGCAGTCGGGCACGTCCGTTATTCGACAACCGGTGCCTCCCATCTCTTAAACGCCCAGCCCTTTACTGTTACCCACAAGGGAGGGACTCTAGCAGTTGCTCATAATGGTAACCTTGTCAACACCAGGGCTCTGCGTGATGAACTGGAAGAAAACGGCTCCATATTCCAGACAACTATGGATACCGAGGTTGTTGTCCATCTCTTGGTCCGTAACTCTCCAAAGGGACTCGAAACTGCCATAACCGAAACCTTTTCAAAGGTAAAAGGTGCCTACTCCATACTCCTGTTGACCCAGGACCAGCTGGTGGCAATAAGGGACCCGGGAGGGTTTCGACCCCTGTGTTTAGGGCAGCTTAATAACGGCGCCTATATCGTGGCATCGGAAACCTGTGCTCTTGATCTGGTGGAAGCGCAATATATCAGGGATGTCGAACCGGGAGAAGTTTTGATCATCGACAAGAACGGCCTGAAATCCCTTTTTCCCTGGCCGAAACAGAAACACAGTTTCTGCATCTTCGAACATGTCTACTTTGCCCGTCCAGACAGTAATATCTTCGGCATAAATGTTTACCAGAGCCGTAAAGAGATGGGGAAGATCCTGGCCCAGGAATGCGGGCTGGAGGCGGATCTTGTCATGCCCTTTCCCGATTCCGGTAACTATGCTGCCATAGGCTATTCACAGGAGTCGGGCATACCCCTTGAGATGGGAGTTATCAGAAACCATTATGTGGGACGTACCTTTATCCAGCCCACCCAGTCCATGCGCGATTTTGGCGTGAGAGTAAAACTCAACCCGGTACGTTCCTTTCTGGAGGGCAAACGGGTTGTCGTCATTGAGGACTCCATCATCAGGGGAACAACCGGACGCAGCCGGATCAGGTCGTTGCGTGAAGTAGGAGTAAAAGAGGTGCACATGCTCATCAGCTGCCCGCCGACCCGCAATCCCTGCTATTACGGGATTGATTTCCCCTCTAATACGGAACTCATTGCTGCCAGAAAAACAGTAGAGGAAATCCGCAAATATCTTGACCTTGACACCCTTTACTACCTGAGTCTTGAAGGCATGGTCAGGGCAACCGGCGTCAATTCCGACTCTTTCTGCAAGGCTTGTTTTGACGGCAAATACCCCGTGCCGCCAGATACTACCTTCAACAAACTGTCACTGGGAAGTTAAAATCAACCCCTCTGAATAATATAGGGCCAGTTTTGGGGGCCTTGGTGAATCAAGTTTTTTGGAGTAGTGGAGTGACGGAGTATTGGATGAATAAGGGCAGATTTTATTAAAACCTCATTGGCAGGGCTTCAATAAGACGGGATCAATCAGCAGTAGTTGTTTTTACTGTACTCCAGTACCCCATCAAAGATTTCAATCAACCTAACATTAATCTGCAGCCGGCCCCTTCATGAGATTATGACTGCATGAAGCGCTATCGAAACCCTACCCCAATTCTTTAACTGCGGATCATTTCGGCAATCTGGAAGGCCAGCTCCAGGCTCTGTTCAGCATTGAGCCGCGGATCACAGTTTGTCTGGTAATTAAGCTGCAGATGCTCATCGAGGATATTGCGGCCGCCGCCTGTACATTCCGTGACATTTTCACCGGTCAATTCGAAATGAACGCCTCCTGGTATTGTTCCCTCAGCCCAGTGGATCTCGAAAAATGACCTGATCTCCTGCAGAATATTGTTGAAGTTTCTGGTTTTATGTCCGGTCTCGGCAGTATAGGTATTGCCGTGCATGGGATCACAGCTCCATAAGATCTGCAAGCCCTCCTTTTTCATTTCCCGTGCCAGCTTCGTCAGGTATTGATCAATCTTGTCGGCCCCAAAACGGGTTATAATGGTTAATCTACCGGCTTCATTTTCAGGATTTAACCGGGTAATGATTTTCTTTATCTCATCAATATCATGCTTGGGCCCTATTTTCATGCCCAGTGGATTCAAGACGCCGCGGAAAAATTCAACATGGGCTCCGTCAAGCTGCCGCGTTCTGTCCCCGATCCATAACATGTGGGCGCTGCAGTCATACCAGTCGCCGGTTGTGGAGTCCTGGCGGGTAAGAGCCTCCTCATATCCGAGAAGCAGGGCTTCATGGGAGGTGAAAAATTCAGCCTGGTTAAACTGCGGCGTATCTGTATCAATACCGACAATCTGCATAAAGTTGATGGCATCAGCGATATGTTTTGCCAACTTTTCGTATGACTGTCCCAGGGGTGTGGATTTAACAAATTCCTGATTCCAGGCATCAACCCTGTGCAGCGCGGCATAGCCGCCCCGGGTAAAGGCACGCATAATATTCATTGTTGAAGCAGCAAGAAAATAACCCTTCAGCAGCCTTTGAGGGTCAGGCCTGCGTGCCTCTGGGGTAGGTTCAGGACTGTTTACCATATCGCCGCGATAACTAGGTATTTCAACACCGTTAACATTTTCAGTGTCAGAGGATCGCGGTTTAGCATATTGCCCTGCCAAACGGCCGACTTTAATAACCGGTTTGCCGCCGGCATAGGTCATAATAATCGCCATCTGCAGGATTACTTTCAGCGTTTCCCTGATACTGGGTGCCGTGCAGTGATCAAAATCTTCGGCACAGTCACCCCCCTGCAGAAGAAAGGCCTCGCCAACTGCTGCCCTGGCAAGTTTCTGCTTCAACCGCCTTATCTCTCCGGCAAAAACCAGCGGCGGCAGCTTTGATATTGATTCCAGTACCGCTCTGTGTTCATCAAGGTCCGGCCAATTGGGCTGCTGCAATGCCGGATAGTCCAACCAACTGGTTTTCGACCAGTCTTGCGCTAATTGTGTCATTTGTCCTGCTGCTCCTTAAAATGGTTATCTTTTAGATGATGGTATTACTCATTGCTGCTTTGAATCCGGCTCGACTGATTCTTCAAAATTTCCCTAATTTCCAAACCGGGCGAATAGTATTGAAGAGTGTACTCTAAACATTTATTTTTTTCTATGCGCTCTTTTTACGGTGCCCGGCGGCTCGTTATGAAAAGAAATTATCCCACAAAAAATTTTTCCGGCTGTCATCCTTCCGGGGCATTAGGCAGAGCACAAGGCCCACCGGCACAGCAGACCTCTACGTCATAAGCATTTAAAATCCGGCGCTCACGATCTTTTTTTGTTTCATCAATAAAAGGATCAAAGCGCAATGACTTTACCAAATCCTCAGCCTCTTTTTTCCCCGGAATACCTGCCAGCCCCTGCCTTAAAACTTCACCGGTATAGGTATCAAGCACTTCGGCATCCCTGCAGTTCGTTACCACGGCCAGAGGAATCTGATATGCAGGTTCCAATACCCTTGCAGCTGCAATAGCGGAACGCTCCCGGGTTACAATTGAGCCGGGCGCAAAACGCAGAATCATAAACCTCTTTCCAGCCACCCGCACCGTAATATCTATCGTTGAAGCAACAAACTGTTTATTGTACAGGGTTTCTATACAGAGCCGCGGCTCCAGTTCGCTTTTGGCGTACCCCTTCTCCTTCACCAGGAATCTGGCCAGCTCCTGCCGGCACCTTTCGTCGTCGGTGTCAACTATGGTCTCTCCTGTTATATAATCGGTACAGGTTCCGTATATAAAGTGGTGTGAAGGTATATCAGCCATTTACGTCAACTTTTTATCAGAGGGTAATCTCGGGAGGAAACGCCATCTCCATAAATGCAACAGGGGGCCGGTATTGGCCCCCTGTCAGGTATTTCCAAATTGAAAAAGATAAAGCTTTATAATTCCAACTAAATGTTAGAGTTCTAGCCAGGACTCGGAAAAAACCGTCTGTCCCGAAAGAGCCTTATAGGTCTTGAAATGCTCAAGTTCCGCGCCGGAAAGCGAGGCTGGGTCTGGATCATTGCCATCCATCATGCCATGCACCAGATCTACCAGATTCTGCCTTTCACCCTTGCAGATGGCCATGATCTCATCGTCGTATGAATTGACAATTGCAGTAGTCAGGCCATATTTCATCAGCATGATGAGATATGTGCGGTCCAAATATTTTCTGAGATGCTCGGCTACACCATTGGAAACATTCGAAAGGCCGATGGTCGATCCGGCTCCCGGGGCAATGTCCTGCAGCATGCTCAAAAACTCCAGTCCGGCAAGGGTCTGGTCTGCTCCCAAAGTGATGGGAGATGCGATGGGGTCAAAGAGCATTTTCTCATTGGGAACTCCAGCTTCTGTCAGGGCCATAAGCAGGTCAACGGCCAGAGCGGCCCGTTCGTTCGAATCCCGCGGCATGCCTTCCGGCCCCCACAGCAGGGCAACCACGCTGCAGCCCGCCTCTGCCGCTATTGGCACCAGGGCTTCCATTCTCTCAGGCCTGGCCATAATGGAGTTCAATACTGCATCGGTTTTGTTTTTAACAGTCTTAAAACCTGCAGCCATGGCATCAACATTTGTCGTGTCAAGGACCAGAGGCAGATCCGAAACTGCCTCGACTGTTTTCACCACCCATGGCATAAGCTCCTGGCCGTCTTTACGGGCCGGCCCTATATTCAAATCAAGATAGGTTGCGCCTGCAGCTGTTTCCTCCTTAGCCATCTCCTTGATCGGTCCCGGATTTCTTTCTTTCATGGCAGTACCGCTTCGTTTCCCCATTATATTAATGCTTTCCGCGATTGCCTTCACTGTCTGTGCCATTCCTCCTCTCCTTTGTGCTAAGGTTATCAGGTAAATTCAAACCGATTTTTAAAAATGTATGCTACTGTATTAAAGAATACAGTGCCTTATAATCCCTTACGACGAAGGTATTATGCAGCAGCGACATAGGAAGATATACCTATATCATATAGTCAAAATTTTTTCAAAGATTGCTTGTACCAAAAAGCAGGTAAACAATCAACAAAGTTTAGCTCCATAAGCCAATATGTTTTAAAAAGCCCCTAGCGCCATATTGCTTTTTATCCTCGTTTCACTAGAGTTATTTTGCTAATGACTCGGACAATTTCTCTTTCACTGTAGGGAAAAGGCCCATGTCGGTATGCGGCAGGAAGAGCGATGCCATGTAATGGTTCATGAAGTTGGGATTTTCAGAAAGTTCCATGTTGGTCATGAGTTTGCTCACCACGGACCGTTCCCAGAAGCGCTTGTGGTCTATAAGGCTGATCTGGGCACCCAGGAGTGACGCATTGCCCA
>JAFDBU010000170.1 GCA_019313095.1 Deltaproteobacteria bacterium
AATCAATGTCATTACGCACGGCCTTTTGTTCCAAATATGACTCTTTGGTTTAGTCAAAATATCATGTCAAAGTGACAATGTCTTGCCACAATCTACAGTTCAGTAATACAAAATCTAACTCAATAAATCCAACGGACATCTTAAATATCAAAAAAAACCGACCATTTCTGGCAGGGTTGTTTTGTAAGTTTAATTAAGTTTATTGTTCATTTCTTAAAGGAGTTGCAACTGGTATACTGAATGGTGGTTCCACAATTGAATATTCATATAAATATAGAGGCCCGGTACTGAAACCACCCGGTGTAGAACAATGACTATCATATCAAGAGGATTGATTTGTTTTGTATATATGACTTTCATCTTGTGTGTTTTCCTTAAAAACATGATTCTTCCCTTCTCTTTCCAATTGATTAATATCTTTACCATAGACTTTCTTATAACTAAGGGTTTTGGAATTGTTCAGTTCCGCTAGTTTTTTTTCCCCGTATTGTTCAACCAAAAAATTGATAAAAGATCCTGCTGTTAAGTATGCCATTTTACGTTGTTCTGTATCAACTTGGCTAAAAATTTCGTTATCGTTTATTAATCGTGTAATGGGTATAAATTGATCTTTGTTCCTCCTCATTAAAACATTAAAGGGAACAGAGTAATTGGGGAAAGTTTGATTATCACCAAACCTTTCTTGAAAATAAACGGCTAAGCCTTCATTTAAAAAGCTATTATTTTCATGCGATGTAATTACATGCGTCACTTCATGAATAATAGGTGCACTCTTGTCTCTGATATGTGAAATCAACAATGAGACAATACCCCCTGTAGCATTACAGACCATACCCCTATCAACAATTTTAATTTCAATTATATCATTGTACTCAATACCAAGTATTGGCGGAATATATTTTAGAGCTTTCCCGGCTTCTTTTTTTACATAATTAATATCAGTTTGAGAGATATTTTTTAACTCAGTTGAAACTATAATTAGTGCTACTGAAGCATTACCGTTTGTGAATATGATCGGTGTTATTGTTTCTAATGCTAAAAAAAACGTTATTGATGCGGTGAGGGCCAGTAACACCTGATAAGCTCTATTCATCAGAAATACGCACCAAGGTTAGTATGCTTTTGAAAAAGGAAATATATTGAAACTTCGCAAAACTAAAGATGCCTTGCCACAATCTACAGTTTTGTCATACAAAATTTAGCTCAACATATCCACTGCAATCTTGATACTTCAGGAATGATTGAAGAGGCTCAAAGTAAAGACTCTTTTTATAGAACCTGGTTCTCCCTGGGAGAACGCTTACAACGGTTCATTCAACGGCAAGCTGCGAGATGAATTGCTTAACGGTGAAATTTTTTATACACTCAAAGAAGCCCAGACACTTATAGAGTGATGGAGGCTAGAGTACAACACTATTTGGCCACACAGCTCGTTGGCTACAAACCGCCTGCACCAGAAACAATTGCTTTGAATTACAGAGAAATAACAAAAAAAGAAGAAAAGAAAACACTGATTCACTAACTTAAGGGTGGACAGGTTATATGGGGCAGGTCAGTTTTCTTCAATTTAGATGGCAGTTATTTGAACTATAGTAATTTTATACACCGAATATGGAATAAAGCAGTTGAGAAATCAGGCTTAAAAAGAAGAACACCTCATGACATGAGGCATACTTATGCTACTCTTCGACTAAGCAAAGGTGATTCACTGACAGAGGTTAGCAAAGAGATGGGACATGGTTCACCTGATATTACATACAGAACATACTACAAATGGATGCCCAAATTGAGCGTTTCTGGCATTGACGGACTTGATAAAAGAATGGTAAAAAATGCAACCATTTGCAACCTATCCGCAACCGGATAAAAAAAGGGGTTAAACCCAAAATGGCTAACCCCTTGAATTTACTTGGAGGCGGCGACCGGATTTGAACCGGTGAATAACGGTTTTGCAGACCGCTGCCTTAGCCACTTGGCTACGCCGCCTTTTTCTTGAAATCATAGCATGATTTCGCAGAGCGGTCATCTTAAACATAGAAACATTTTTTTGACAAGAGGAAATTGTCCCGCTTTATTTGATTGACACAGTATAACATGAAAAACATTCAGCATCTGGCACATAAAAACATTAATAAACTCAAAGAGTTGGAAGTGCTGTTGCAGCATGAGTTTGTCGATACAGGCCTTCTGCAGCAGGCCCTGGTCCACAGCTCATTCGGGTTTGAGCAGCTTGAAGAGTCTCAGAACAACGAGACGCTGGAGTTTATCGGTGATGCGGTTCTTGACCTTGGTGTCAGTGATATGCTTTTTCACCATTATCCAGGCATACGGGAAGGGGAATTGACGAAAATGCGGGCCGGCCTGGTTAAGGAAACAACTCTTGCCATTATGGCTAAAAAGATTAAACTGGGCAGCTTTCTCATGCTCGGGAAAGGTGAAGAAGCTTCCCATGGCAGGAAGAAAGCCTCAATCCTGGCCAGCACGTTTGAAGCCCTGATCGGCGCAATGTATCTTGATAAAGGATATGAGAAAACCCTGCAGTTTATTATGGGACAGTTTAAACCATTGCTGGCTGAAATGAAGGCTGGAATTATTGCTGAAGACCCCAAGAGCCGGCTGCAGGAAAGGCTTCAGGAGCAGTTTAACCGGGCTCCGACCTATCATCTCGAGGCTGAGGAGGGGCCGGACCACGCAAAGCAATTCACAGTTTCGGTAAGGTTTCTGGAAAAGATACTGGGCACAGGTATTGGCAGCAGTAAGAAAACAGCGGAGCAGCAGGCAGCAGAAAATGCTCTTGAAAATATTGATGCATGGTGGGACGAACTTTAAGAACTCGGACATCACTGCGGAACACTATCACCAGAATATCTGGGCCTCTTACTTATCAGGACAATTTTTATTTCATGAAACCTCTCGTCATTCCAATATTCATATCGCACCAGGGGTGCCCGCATCGTTGCATATTCTGTGACCAGTATACAATAACAGGTCATACAGAGGCGGAGGAGCAGCCTGTTACCCCTGAAGAGGTAAAAAAAATCATCGAACAATGGCTGCGAAGACCCCGAAAAGTAAAAAAGCAGAGAGTACAGGTCGCATTTTACGGCGGGAGCTTTACCGGTCTTCCCCTGCAGAGGCAGCAGGAACTGCTAGAAAGTGTTCAGCCCTATGTTGGGAAAGGCGAGGTGGATTGTTTAAGAATATCAACCAGGCCGGACTATGTTGATGATACAATTATCAGCCTGTTAAAAGAGTACTCGGTAGGCATTGTTGAACTAGGCGTCCAATCCCTCCATCAGGATGTTCTTACTGCCAGTTTCAGAGGTCATACAGCCCGGCAGTCGGAAGATGCTCTCAGGTTGCTTAAAACCAGCGGCTTTGTTGTTGGTGCCCAGCTTATGTGTGGTCTGCCGGGTGACAATTACGCACGGTTAATGACAACAGTAAGAAAGACAGTAGAACTGGGGCCTGATTTTGTCAGGATTTATCCTGCCCTTGTTATTCAGGGCAGCGGTTTGGAGAAAATTTACCGGGAGGGGAAATATAAGCCCCTGTCATTAGCCAGGGCTGTGGCGATCAGTTGCAGGATGAAAACCATTTTTGATGAACATAATATCAGGGTGGTGCGCATGGGGCTGCAGCCCTCAAGAGAACTTGCGGAAAAGGTGGTTGCCGGCCCTTATCATCCTGCCTTCGGGGAGCTTGTCATGGCAAGAAATCTTTTCCAAAAAACAAAAAAAATTCTGCATGAAAAAAGAAACATGCCGCTGAAACAGCTTCATATAGCAGCAGCTGATGAATCCGTTTTCCGCGGCCCTGACAATATCAGTATGAGACAATTGACAGCACTTGGACTGTTGGAAAATATTGAGGTGATCTTTGATAAGGATCAGGCCAGACATACGGTTCTCGTTTGTTGAACCACGGCTCTTTGAACCCATTACCCCTAGAACCCCAGACTTCTTCAACCCCTATTTATGATCACCATCAACAACCTTGATATACTCTTCGGCGATAAGCATCTGTTCAACAATGTTTCGGCTCGGATCAATGACAATGACCGCATTGGCCTGGTTGGTGTCAATGGTGCAGGCAAATCAACTCTGCTGAAGATAATTTGCGGTTTAACGGAGACCGATCCCGGCGTGATCAACCGGCCGAAACGATTCAATGCAGCCTATCTGCCCCAGGAGGCTACTGCGCTTGGCACGGGAAGAACCATTTATCAGGAGGCGGAAAACGCTTTTGCTGAAACCATGGTCATGCAGCAGGATCTGGATGAAATAAACCGGCAGCTGGCAGCTGTAGATCCTGAAAACTCAGAGTTCAGCAGTCTCCTCAAACAGCAGGGGGAACTGCAACACCGCCTGGAAAAAATAGATATATTCCGGATGCAGTCACAAATAGAAAAGGTGCTCATGGGGCTGGGTTTTTCGGTGGAGGATTTTGACCGGCCAAGCAGTTCCTTAAGCGGCGGCTGGCTCATGCGTTTGATGCTGGCCAAACTGCTGCTTGCCATGCCCGACCTTCTCCTGCTTGATGAGCCGACCAACCATCTGGATCTTGACTCGCTTACCTGGGTGGAGAATTTTCTGCTCACCTATGACGGCGGAATGGTGATTATTTCCCATGACAGGACTTTTCTTGACCAGGTTACCTCAACAACCTGGGAATTGAGCCTTGGCAGACTGACGGTCTTTAAGGGCAATTATTCAAAATATGTGGCGGACAAGGAAATAAGAATGCAGGTTGAACGGGCAGCCTATGAAAACCAGCAGGCCCAGATCCGCCAGACCATGCGGTTTGTCCAGCGGTTCCGTGCCAAGTCTACCAAGGCAAAGCAGGTGCAAAGCAGGCTGAAACAGTTATCACGCATGGAGCGCATCGAACTGGCTGAAACAGAGCATGAGGTATCCTTTCACTTCCCGCCTGCAGCCCCAAGCGGCCGCCTGGCTTTGGGAGTCGAATCATTGTGTAAGCATTATGAAGAAAAGCAGGTTTTCCGGAATATTTCATTTCAGCTGCAGCGGGGAGAAAAAATGGCAGTCGTCGGGGTAAACGGCGCTGGCAAATCAACCCTGATGCGAATCCTGGCCGGACTGGAAAAACATGATTCAGGCCGGGTGAAACTGGGGCATAATGTCAGGATCTCCTATTTCGGACAGCATCAGGCTCAGGAACTTGCCCCGGGCCTCACTGCCTTGCAGACACTTGCAGCAGTTGCCGGGGATATGACAGTTACTGAAATACGCAGTCTGCTGGGCGCGTTTCTGTTCCGGGGGGAAGATGTTGATAAGAAAGTCCAGGTATTGTCAGAAGGAGAAAAAAGCAGGCTGGCACTGGCAAAAATGATTGTGCAGCCTGCCAATCTTCTCATACTCGATGAGCCTACAAACCACCTTGACATTAGCTCACAGGAGGTTCTGCAGGTGGCCATGGCACAATATGACGGTACCATAATTGTCGTGTCGCACAACCGCCATTTTGTAAACAGTTTTATCAGCAAGGTGCTGGAAATAAAAAACGGGCACGCAACTCTCTTTGAAGGCAATATTGAAGATTATCTCTATAAATTGAAGAGTCTTGAGGCAGCAGCGCCAATAAAGCTGAAAGAAGACGCTGATAATGATTCAGTCCAGGAAGATGTGTCCGAAAAGCAGAGAGGCCGGGCCGCCAGGCAGGAACAGGCAAAGATCAGGCAGGAAAAAAGCAGAAAGCTGCTGCCCCTGAAAAAAGAGGTGGAGCAGGCTGAAAATGAGAT
>JAFDBU010000171.1 GCA_019313095.1 Deltaproteobacteria bacterium
ACAACCGCACCTGCCAATATGCCAACAAGATAGGCGAAAGAGCCGTTTAGCCCCCTGAACCAAGCCGTGGAAATGGAAAAAATATCTGGACCTATGCCTGAAAGCACAAAAACAACAAGTAAGACGGCCAGAGAGGGTTTTACGATCAGTTACAATTCTACAGGTATCAAAATTGCTCTTTCGCCTATCTTGTTGGCATATTGGCAGGTGCGGTTGTCGTGCCAATAATGCTGCCGTGGCTTCCCATGCGGCAGTTTTATCTTAAGGGCATAGTGACAGGGCTGATTGGGGGCATCTACATAATACTTACCCTGGGAGGAGAAATTTCCGGACTGGAATCAGTTACCCTGATACTGTTGACCACGGCGGTCAGTTCATATGCGGCCATGAATTTTACCGGCGCAACACCATTTACCTCACCGTCAGGCGTGGAGAAAGAGATGCGCCGGGCTATCCCCATCCAGATTATCGCGGTTGCCGCTGCAGTAATTACCTGGGTTGTGGCACCTTTTGTTAATTAATAAATATATTCAGGGAAATCAAAATGCAGAAATTCAGATATCTGGAGAACGTAACCACTCTAAAGCTTGATGTGGAAAAGTGCATAGGCTGCGGCATGTGTGAAACAGTCTGTCCCCACACGGTTTTCAAGGTTGAGAAACTAAAGGCCCGTTTTGCTGACCGGGATGCCTGTATAGAGTGTGGGGCCTGTGCTGCCAACTGCCCGGTAGAGGCAATTACTGTTGATCCCGGGGTGGGCTGCGCAGCATATATCATCCAGAGGTGGATCAAGGGCAAGGATGCGGTAATTGAATGCTGCTGAGCACTAATAGGTATTTAACTTATTGACATCATAATACTTTCGATACATATATTATAATTTAGCCTTTCTTGTTTGCAGCAGTTCCAACCTCTTTGTCCTGGAAAGGAGGAATTATGCCCCGACATAGTCTCCGCTGGTTCATTGTTCTGCTCATGGTAATTCTTGCCGGTGTTCTCATCTGGTACAAAATGCGCCCCAAGGTACTTGAAGTGGCAGTGGCTGAGGTAACCCGCGGTACTGTAGAGAAGATTGTTGCCAACACCAGGGCCGGTACACTTGAAGCCTGCCGAACCGCAAACCTGTCTCCCGGCATAGGTGGCCAGATCAGTGTTCTGAATGTAAACGAGGGTGATTCCATCAAGAAAGGTCAACTTCTGCTAGAACTGTGGAATAATGACCTTAAATCAGAAGCAATGCTGGCGGAAAAAGAGATAGAGGCAGCAGAAGCAAAAGCGGCAGCTTCTCTACTAAAGGCGCAGATAGCAAGCCGGGAGGCTGAGCGCATGCAAAAACTAATTGCTGACAATGCCATATCTGAGCAGGATGCCGACAAGATCTTAACCGAGGCCAAGGTAAGCCAGGCAGCCTATGAGGCGGCATCGACTGAAATAGCTGCCCGCAGGGCGAGGCTGGGTGTCATCAAGGCCAATCTGGAACGCACCATGCTGGTTGCACCCTTTGACGGTATCATTGCCAAGATAAACGGTGAACTGAATGAATACGTCACGCCTTCACCCCCAGGGATACCCACGCCGCCAACAATTCAACTCCTGGATATCTCCTGTTTCTATGTGATTGCCCCTATTGATGAAGTTGACGCCCCCCTTGTCAAGGTCGACATGGATGCCCGGGTGATCATGGACGCATTCAGGGATAAGAATTTTCCGGCCCGGGTCCGCCGCATTGATCCTTATGTACTGGATCTGGAAAAGCAGGCACGTACTGTCGATGTAGAGGTTGAATTTGCGCTGAGCATCGATCTGGATGACTTCCTGGCAGGATACAGTGCTGATGTGGAAATCATTACAGCCGTTGAGGAGAATGTGTTGCGAATACCAACCCAGGCTCTGCTCGAAGGCAACAAGGTGTATGTCTACCGGCCCCATGATCAGAAGCTGCAGGATAGAACTGTCAAAATCGGCCTTTCTAACTGGGATAATACTCAGATAACCGAAGGGCTGCAGGAAGGTGAAACCGTGATTATCTCCACTGATAAGCCCGGTCTGAAAGATGGAATTCGGGTAACAATATCCAAAGATTAATGATACGGCTCCAGCAGATTCAAAGAGTTTTTCAAGTGGGAGAAGAAGAGGTTCATGCTCTCCGCGATGTAGATTTCGGTGCCGACAAGGGTGAATACATAGCAATAATGGGTCCCTCCGGTTCCGGAAAGTCAACCCTGCTTAATATTTTAGGCCTGCTGGACAGACCGGATGACGGCACCTATGAACTTGATGGAATCATGACCACAGATCTGAACGATAAGGAGCAGGCAAACGTCAGGCGTCACAAGATCGGTTTTGTTTTCCAGTTCTTTCACCTGGTGCCCCGTCTTACAGCCGAACAGAATGTCGAACTGCCGCTTGTTCTGGCCGGAGTAGACAGGGCCGAAAGAAAAAAACGCGTGGTTGAAACTCTTGAAGCATTTGGCATAGGAGACAGGGTCAAGCACCGGCCGGACCAACTGTCGGGCGGTCAGCGGCAGCGGGTAGCCATTGCCAGGGCGACCATTATGAAACCGACAGTCATTCTGGCCGATGAACACACCGGCAACCTGGACCGGTCATCTGGGAATGATGTGGTGGAAATTCTTGAGGGGTTGAACAATCAGGGTATTACCCTGATCATGGTGACCCATGATCCGGAATTAGGCAAGCGGGCCAGACGCAGAATAAAAATGGTGGACGGACGTATAGAGGAAGATAAGAAAAATAACCAAGCGTAACTGAACCACAGGTGACATTTTGACACCTGCAAGAGAGAGGCAGTATGCAGACCAGTGATATTGCAGCTTTCAGCATTCAGGCGGCAACAGCCAGCCGGGGCAGAACAATACTGACGCTGCTGGCCATGGCCATCGGAGTTTCCTCTGTCATACTTCTGATATCTTTAGGTGACAGTGGCAGGCGTTATGTCATGGACCAGTTCGCCTCGCTGGGAACCAACCTGCTGATTGTTATTCCGGGCCGTTCTGAAACCACGGGTGGACCGCCTCCGCTCCTTGGGGAGACACCGCGTGATCTTACCCTGGATGATGCCATTGCCCTTAAGCAGTCAACCGCCATACGCCGGGTTGCCCCCATTATAGCCGGATCTGCTCCGATTTCTTTTAAACAGCTTGAGCGGGAAATGATTGTGCTTGGTTCCAGCGCCGATCTTTTTGAAGCGCGACGCCTGACCATGGGTCAGGGAAGTTTTTTGCCACCGGGTGATCTGGACCGCGGCGGAAATTTCTGTGTTATAGGATCAAAGGGTAAAACGGAACTCTTCGGTAACAACCAGGCATTGGGGAAATGGCTCAGGATCGGGGACCGTCGATTCAGGGTTATCGGTGTTCTGGCTGATACCGGGGTATCACTTGGCGAGGACCTCGGCGAGGTGGTCATAATTCCGGTTGCTACCGCCCAATCGCTTTTCAACCGGGTATCGCTTTTTCGGATAGTGGTTGAAGCAGTCAATGAGGATGCCGTCGGCAGGGCAAAAAAGGCGATTCTCTCAATAATTAAGGCGCGGCACGAGGGTGAAGATGATATTACCGTTATTACACAGGATGCCGTTCTTGCGACCTTTGATAAAATTTTCAGGACCCTGACCCTTACTGTAGGGGGTATAGCTGCCATCAGCCTGGTTGTGGCCGGAATCATGATTATGAATATCATGCTAGTGGCTATCTCCAACCGACGATCGGAAATCGGTTTGCTGAAAGCCCTTGGAGCAGCACGGTCACAGATTATGGGATTATTCCTGACGGAATCCGCTCTTCTATCCACTGCCGGTGCATTTTTCGGATTTATCCTGGCTTTTAGCGCCATGAAATTGCTAGCCGGTTTTTTCCCGGAATATAACCTGGCCCTTGTACCCTGGTCGCCTTTCATTGCTTCCGGCCTTGCCCTGGGTACCGGAATTATTTTCGGAGTCTTTCCGGCCCGGCGGGCAGCAATGCTGGAACCGGCATTATCCCTGTCCCGCAGATAAAATGAGGTAACATGCACATACAGGACTTTATTCAGCTGACTGTCAATGCCGTGCGTTCACAACGCATGCGCAGCTTTCTCACCGCGTTGGGCATCGCGGTAGGTATAGGTTCGGTTGTTTTGCTCACTTCGCTGGGAGAAGGGCTGCACCGGTTTATGCTGGCGGAATTTACCCAGTTCGGAACCAATCTTATAGCGGTCAATCCGGGAAAGGTTACGACCCACGGTGTTTCAGGTGCCCTAATAAGCAATGTCAGGCCACTCAGTATCGAGGACGGCCAGGCCCTGAAGAAAATCCCGCAGGTAATAGACGTGGTGTCTGTGGTTCAGGGTAATGCTGCTGTTAAGTATGGTAAGAAACAGCGCAGAACAACAGTATACGGTATTGATTCAGCAGCACCGGAGGTTTTCAAACTCCAGATGGCAACCGGAAGTTTTCTGCCGGATGACCCTCCTCGGGCAGCGCGTTCATTTGCAGTCCTGGGCAGCAAGGTGCGGGAAGAACTGTTCGGTACAGGCCAGGTACTGGGAGAAAGAATCCGAATCGGCTCCGAACGGTTCAGGATTATCGGATCCATGGAATCAAAAGGCCAGATGCTGGGGTTTGACCTTGATGACGCCGTTTGGATACCTACAGCAAAAGCGCTTGCCATGTTTAACCGGGAAAGCCTCATGGAAATTGATGTTCTCTATGAGG
>JAFDBU010000172.1 GCA_019313095.1 Deltaproteobacteria bacterium
CACCCCTGCTCACGGTATCCTCCACAACTGGAGATGGTATCGAAGAGGTCCGGAACACCCTTGATACACTGGTGGCAGCTTCGGATTTCTCTGAAGCTTATGGCCCTTTTCGCATGCCTGTTGACAGGGTTTTTTCCATGAAAGGGTTTGGTACTGTCATAACAGGCACAGCCATATCGGGCCGTATAAAAACCGGTGAAGACCTCATGTTCTATCCGAGCCGCATATCCGGCAAAATCAGGGGAATCCAGGTACACAGCAAAGATACGCAGGAGGCTGAAGCAGGCCACAGAACCGCCATTAATTTACAGGGCTTGGAAAAGGAGGCCATCAAGCGTGGCGAAATGGCTGCTTCTGTAGATTGCCTGCAGCCATCCTACCTGCTAGATGTGCACTTTTTCTACCTGGAATCCGCCAGAAAAAATTATAAAAACCGCACCAGGGTAAGAATTCACCTTGGCACGGCAGAGATAATGGGACGCATCGTCCTGCTCCATGATGAGGAACTGAAACCCGGGTCTGAGGCCAATGCACAGATCCTGCTCGAAGAGCAAGTCGGCTGCTGGCCCGGCGACAAGTACGTCATCCGCAGTTATTCCCCTATCCATACCATCGGCGGCGGCATTGTCTTAAACGGCTCACCCAGGAAACGAAAGCGGTTCCGCGCGGAAAACAAGGAAATCTTTACGACCTACAGGGAAAACAACCCGGAGAATCTCGCCCTGCTCCATATCATGGAAAGCGGCTACAAAGGCCTTACCATGGAGAGGCTTGCTGTCAAGATGGGCGTTTTCGGCAACCGCCTCAAGAGGATCGTGCAGCAACCGCTATCATCCAGGAAGATCATACTCATCGAACAGGAAAAACAACGCATGGTTTCCTCAGCGGTGTATGAAAAACTGGTTGAAAAACTGCGTGCGGCTCTTACAAGCTACCACCAGAAAAATCCTCTCAAGGCAGGGCTGCCCAAGGAAGAGCTCCGCTCCCTGCTGCACAGTAGGCTTGACCAGCGCCTTTTGCAATTTTTGCTGAACGACCTGCAAAAAAAGGGGGAAATTGTCCAGGACCAGGCACTGATCAGTCTCTCCGGCCACAAGGTGTCCCTGAAAGAAGATGAAAAAATCCTGCGCCGTGAACTTGAGGCCTTCTACAAAGAGGCAGATCTTGCTCCGCCGACCATCAAGGAAGTAATGGCAAATTTCGGCAAGTATCCGCAGCATCTGTTGAAAGAAGTCCTGGCCATTATGGTCCGGGACGATGTACTCAGCAAAGTCTCTGAAGATCTTTACTTTTATAAGCCAGCCATGGATAACCTCAAAGAAAAACTGGTTGCCATCCTTATAAAGGATGAAGAAATAGATACACCTGCTTTTAAGGAGCTCACAGGTCTTTCAAGAAAGTTCAGCATCCCGCTTCTTGAATACTTCGACAAAACTAAGGTTACAATACGCGTGGGCGACAAACGTATTCTCAGGGAGAAACAAAATCAGTAAGCTTTTTGGAAACACCGGTGGCCTGAAAACAGCCCAACTTAAACACCTTGAGCGTCTCGGGAAAAAACGCATAACACCGAATCTCATAGTCAGCCATGACATGGCACGGTCCATGGCTGAAATTTCCCACGATACAGGACGTCAGGTCGGTGTGCTCATCGACCGGGCAGGCCGGGTCGACATGGTCATTGTCGGTGATGCCAAGCAGATTGTCATCCCCGCTCTCTCGGGCATCAGGTCTGCAGGCGGCCGTCTCAAGGGTTTACGCTGCATTCACACCCATTTAGCCGGAGAAAACCTGACCGATGACGATCTGGTCGATCTCTTATTCCTGCGTCTTGACTTAATGGGTATTCTCAAAGTCCGAGTGGACGGTCAACCTGAAAAACTGTACTCTGCACATCTAGTCCCATCTCCCCGTGAAGGAAAAAACTGGGCTTTTCTGGAACCCATAACTCCCGGGCAGCAACCATTCGGTTTTGACGAACTCATCACAGCCCTGGAGCAGGAATTTACCAGGCTGCAGCCCATCCGGGAAGTTGACAAGGGAAAAGACCGGGCCATACTGATAAGCGTTATTACCCCATCCCGGGGTCAAGGCCGCAGTTCTGCCCGGGAATCAATGGACGAACTTGTTGAGTTGGCCCGATCTGACGATGTGGTTGTTCTTGACAGCATTATCCAGCAGCGTCCAAAAATTAATCCGAAATATATCCTCGGAAAAGGCAAATTAGCGGAGATCTTTCTCTCGGCCCTGCGTCTGAATGCCAACCTTCTTCTCTTCAACCAGGAACTCAATCCCTCTCAGATCCGCTCCATTACGGATCACATGGAGCTGCGGGTCATTGACCGCACCCAGCTCATCCTGGATATCTTTGCCAAACAGGCAAAATCCAGGGAGGGTAAATTCCAGGTGGAACTTGCGCAGATGGAATACCTGCTGCCGCGCCTGACAAAAAGAGATGACGCCCTTTCCCGACTGACCGGTGGGATCGGTGGCCGCGGTCCCGGCGAAACCAGGCTTGAAATAGACCGCAGGCGCATCAATGACCGGATTGCCCTGCTGGCGAAGAAATTAAAGAAAGTAAGCCAGGAACGCTACCAGAGAAGATCCCGTCGCCGCAAAAAGGAAATACCGGTCATCTCGCTTGTCGGGTATACCAATGCCGGTAAATCGACCCTGTTGAATACGCTTACAGAAAGCGAAATAACCGCTGAGAATAAACTCTTTGCCACTTTGGACCCGACCAGCCGCCGTCTCCGCTTTCCACAGGATATAGAGGTGATAATTACCGACACCGTGGGCTTTATCCGTGCCCTGCCTGCTGAATTGCTCCAGGCCTTTAAGGCTACCCTGGAAGAACTTTATGAAGCGGACATGCTGGTGCATGTTATTGATGTCAGCAACCCCCGGTTTGCCGACCAGGTCGCTGTGGTGGAAAACCAGCTGCGGGAACTGGAACTGGACAAAATCCCCTGCCTCAAGGTATTGAATAAGACCGATCTGGTTGCAGAGGAATTCGCGGAAAATCAGTGCAGGGAATACGGGGCCGTTGCCTTAAGTGCACTTGATGCTAAAACGTTTGGCCCCTTTTTTGCTGCGGCCCAGAAAATTATCGGCAGCCTTGCAAACCTGAAGAATTTTGAAAATCGTCTTTCTGTAAATTGAGTCCTGTTTCCACCAAGCCAATACTCACCGATTCAGGCGAGAAAGACAAGAAGCCAGATTACTCCAGCATTGACAAGTGACAGGAAAACTGCGGCAGACCCCATGTCCTTGGCGCGGCCGGCCAGGTCATGCTCATCTGCGCCGATCCTGTCGACCGTTGCCTCGACTGCACTGTTTAATAACTCGACAATCAGGATTAGCAGCAAACTGCCAAGTAACAGGGCTTTTTCCAAG
>JAFDBU010000173.1 GCA_019313095.1 Deltaproteobacteria bacterium
AAGCAGAAAGACGACCCAGGCAATATATATCCAGAGAAAAAAAAGGGGCAGGGTGGCAAACGAACCGTATATGGCATTATACCTGGCAACACCGATTTGCAGTTTCACATACATGATCTGGACCCAAAACCAGGTGATTCCACCAAAAAGGCCACCTGCAAAGGCAGGCAGATACCCGACCCGGATATTGGGAAGAAACTGATACAACAGCGAAAAGGTCAGGACAAGCACAACAACAGGGATAGCTTTGAAAAAAAGTTTTTCCAGCCAGAGTACGGGCAGAATGCTTTGAATATGGGCATGCAGGCTTGGGCTTTGCAGGGCTGCCGAAGCAGCCAGGGCTAGATTGACGCTGAGCGGCAGCAGGATCATCAGGGACATATAGTCAATGATCTTCCGTCCCAGAGCACGGCCGGTGGTTGTCTGCCAGATGGCATTCATGGACTGTTCAATACTGCCAAGGACACTCAGGGCGGCAAGAACCATGCCGATTATGCCGATGGTGCCAAGAGTGGTAAAATCCGTACGGTCAACGTAATCAAAGATTTGATCAACGGCCCGCCGCAGGTGGGAAGTAAGTTCAACAGGCTGCTCTTTTACTGTTGCGGGTGCATTCTCTGTTTTTGATTTTAGCGGAGGCAGGCTTATGGCTTTTTTTTCACTATCCGCCCGTGGTGTTTCAACGGTCGGAGCGCTGTCAATATCATCGGAATCGGTATTAAACTGTTCGATAAAGCTATAGGCAGCCTGCCGCATCTGGTCTCCGGCACCCAAACCTTTGAGAACCGCTGTTCCCAAGGCAAGCATGGGGACAAGGGAAAGGACAACCGTAAAGGTCAGGGCACTCGCCCGCAATGTGATTCGGTCATCCTTGGACTCGCGCACAACAATAAAAATGACACGCAGAATCCCACGCAGCAGACGCAGCCCCCTAGCGTCATCAGGTTTTTCTTTCTGCCAGACCCAGTCGCTGAATTTTTGCCAGTTCAAGCTTATAGTGTCGTTCAGCGTAATTTTCTGTCTGTGAGTCATTCTACTGTTTTCAGTTCGCAGCCCTTGATGTCAGCCTGCTGGAAAGCTTATCTGCCGAACAGGCCTTTGATAATGTTTTCAGGTGATTTTTCTTCACCTGAACCCTGTCCGGAACTGTCCAGTTGTTTTATAATCTCTTTCCCGATAGATTTCTGCAGCTGATCCTGGACACCTTTCATATCCAGGGCAGGCCTCGGACTTTTCAAACTGCCAGCCAGCTTGAGATGCAGCGTAGTGGCGCCCTGTTCGTCAGTCAGGTACTTGGCAAAAGAGGCCCGTGATTTCAGTTTGTCAGCCAGGGCCGGAGATAGATGAAAGGTCAGAGGCAGGTCCAGGCTGCCGTCGAGACCGATGGTGCCTTCACCTTCAGCGTTAAGATCATCACCCGTAAGACCAGTCTTAATTTTAACCTTGCCTCCCTCCAGTATTTTAAAGGTGCCTGAAATATTTTTATAACTGATATTATTAAGCTCCTGCAGACCGAGCAGGTTGGAAATTGACATTGATGCCGGTGTTCCCTTTATAGTCCCGTCGGTGAGGTTGAAGGAGCCATCCGCAGTGAGGACCTTGCTTATCTGCTCCCAACTTGTTCCTGCTCCGGAGAAATTGACAGCAGACTGGAGTGAGCCGCTGAACATGCCTTCAAGTTTCTGCATGAGGGCGGAACTGAAATCACCGGCCTGTAATGACTGCAGCCCCAGTTTGCCATCATAGGCAAGATCGGGCTGGTTTAGGTCAACGGTTAGGTTGGAATCAACTTTACCGCCGTAGGCACTGGCAGACAGTTCGTTGACCGTCAGAATGCCATTAGCCAGGTTGAAGGCCATATTAAAATTATTTGCGGCAAGTCCTTTGTAGATTGCCTTGTCAACCTTCAGTGTACCCTTTGCTACCAAGCCCGGAGGCAGTGACTCGGCAATGACTTCGCCTGACTTTGTTTTTGGGGGCTGTGTTTTTTGTGGTTTGCCTGCCTTCGTTTTCGGCAGTCCGGCAACCATGCCAAGGAGTTTGTCAATATTTAGGGATTTGCTGCTGACAGCAATTGTGGCATTGGGTGACTGCAGATAGCTTTTTACGTCTGCCTCAGTATGGACCTGTTCGCCCTCAAGAACTGTGTCAAGAACTATATCAACATCCTGCCGGTTTAGATTGCCTTTACCGTTCAGTTTGACTTGAGCGGCGCCGTGGGAAACTGCAGCATTAAAATCAAAAGAGCCGCTGAAATGTAGATCCTGCATGGTGCGGCCCAGGGCCACGTTAAGTTTGGCGCTGCTTGTGGCATCAACCGATGGGATTTCATTCAGCTGGTCGTGGATCTCAATCCGGGCCTTATTCAGTATTATCTGATCAATGGTGAGGGCAAGCGGCAGGGCAGCTGATGCCGGCTTGGGTTTTTCCGCTTTACTCTGCTGTTTTTCTTCAGAGAGAACAGCCAGGGTTGAAAAATTGAATTTACCGTTTTTATTCCTATTTATGCGGACAGCTGGTTCATCAAACCGTATTTCACTGATGATGAGTTTTTTCTGCAGCAGCGGCAGCAGATCATAACTGAGAACAAAAGCTTTGGTACTGACAAAGTCGGTTGATTTGTCAGTTTCCTTGATGAGAAAATCATGGATAGTAATACCGGACAACAAGCCTATTTTGATATCACCTATGGCAACATCCCGGCCCAATGCATCTTCAGCCTGGGGTATGATAAGTGCCTTGACACGTTCTTCAGTGAGGTAATAGTGCACAAAAGCCATAAGACCAACAATTACAACAACGACCAATACAACGATTATGCCCAGAACTTTGCCAAATTTGCCCATATTTATAACTCCAATCAATTTTTTTACTGGTTGGGAAGTAAGTATCTCAAGCTGAACCTTCAGGCTGTTAATGAAACGATTACGACATGAAGGGTGGTAGTGTTTTTTTATGCAATCTTTACCGTAGTTTTATCGTTTCAATATATTCTTATATTCTAATGTATTTAAGAAGAGTTAGTATATAAATTCAGCATATCATGCCGATAAAATAACACAAATTTATTTTAAGAGCTTTACTTATCCATAACTATCATTAATATTATTTATATTGATAAAGCTCATAATGACTTCATTTTGTTTATGACAAATTGCTAACGCTTTTAAAACCACAATGGGAGGATTTCATGAAAAGGTTACTGCTTGTCTTTGTTGCCCTGTTTTTTTTGCTGTCAGGTTGTGCTGCCAGGGAAGATCAGATGGCAGGTCATTCCGCTGAAATGGAAGGAATGACAGAAGGTCACGGACATGGGGATGTTAAGGTGACCAAACATTTTGACGAAAGCCTGACAAAACTGACTGACAACAATCTCTACAGTCTGGAGCTTGTAATCCCTGATGAACACTTGAAAATGGGAGTCAACACTGTGGAAATAATAGTTCATCACAGCACAGGCGGAGACGTAGCCCAGGCTGATGTAACCGTAACGCCATGGATGCCGAGCATGGGGCATGGAGTCATGGAAAAACCGGTTGTAATGGAAAGAGGCGGCGGTCTTTATTCAGTTGAAAACGTTGTTTTATCCATGACCGGACATTGGCAGCTGCAGGTAAAAGTTGCCAAAGACGATAAAACGGATGAAGCGGTCTTTGATTTTCCGGAGATCAAGGCCATGGGGCATGAACATGCCATGATGCATGCACCGCCGCCAAAGGATCTTGACTACGCGACAGAGAAAATGACGGTCAACGATATTTTTAAAGTATCTTACAAGAGTACTGGCGGCTTGATCAGGATCAACAGGATACACAGCTGGGAATTAACGATCAGGGATGCGGATGGACAACCGGTAAATAATGCCAAGGTGACTGTAGTCGGTGATATGCCTGAGCACGGACACGGACTGCCAACCCAGCCTGAGGTCTTTAACATGGGGGTCGGTGGTTTCTACCGGATAGACGGTATGAAATTCCAGATGCCGGGATGGTGGGTTGTAACCATAAATGTCATGGCCGACGGTGTGCATGACGCCGTTTCCTTCAACCTGGATGTTCTGTAAAGGTAAGAATGTGAGAAGCTGATATGAAAAAACGTATATGGCGATTTATTGGAGCAGCCACGGCAGCAGGTCTGCTTTTAAGCTTCATGAATATGATGAATCCGGATTCGGCCCGGTCAATGGATCAGCATACCTGGACGGACCGTGAAAAGTTAGTGCTGCGCTCCCTGTGGCTGGGATCACTGGACCCATTGCCTGTTGATCCTTCCAATAAGTACTCGGATAATCCCAGGGCGGCGGCACTTGGTAAAAAATTGTTTTTCGAGGATAAATTCAGCGGCAATCAAAAGGTTTCCTGTGCCACCTGCCACCGGGAAGATTACTTCTTTACCGATAATCTGCCTCAGTCCCACGGTATGGATATCACGCCGCGAAGATCCATGCCTTTAATCGGTGTTGCATACAACAGCTGGTTTTTCTGGGACGGCCGGACAGACAGCCTGTGGTCTCAGGCTTTGGGGCCTATTGAGAACAAACTGGAACATGGCATCTCACGCACCATGAGCGCCTATATAATCGGTAAATATTATCGAAGGGAGTACGAAGAAGTTTTCGGGGCACTGCCTGATTTTATGGAGGATACCTTTCCGCAGCATGCCCGGCCGGCGCTTGATGATCCCGAAGCCTTGAAGGCCTGGATCCTTATGACACCTGAACAGCGGGCCGAGGTGAACAGGGTATATGTCAATATGGGCAAAGCCATTGGGGCTTTTGTCAGGACCATATTGCCAGAGCCGTCACCTTTTGATATCTATGTCGAACAGATAGTTTCTGGAAAACCGCTGAAAAGCCGGATGGCTTTGACTGATAATGAGGCAAGAGGCCTGAGATTGTTCATCGGCAAAGCCAAATGCACCAACTGTCACAACGGCCCCCTGTTTACAAATGGTGATTTTCATAATCTTGGCGTGCCTCCGAAAGATGAGAAAAAACCTGACAAAGGCCGTGCCGCAGCAATTACCCAGGTCTTAAGCAGTGAATTTAACTGTTTTGGGAAATACAGTGATGCCAGGTCGGAACAATGCCTCCAGCTCAGATTTATCGAGACCTCTGAGGAGAAATATACAGGCGCTTTTAAGACCCCCACTTTAAGAAATGTGACTGAAAGGCCTCCTTATATGCACGCCGGTCAATTTGCCACCGTCCGTGAAGTTCTGGAGTTTTACCGGAGCAAAGCCCAGAATCCTGAACTGGGGCATGACAAGCTGACTGACGAAGAGCTTGACCAGCTTGAAGCTTTTCTGCATGCTTTGAGCAGTCCGCTGAAAAGCCTGCAGACTGATGAAAAATAATTATCCCGTACACGATCAGGATAAAAGACATGGAAAAATTTATCGATTCTCTGCCGTGGGGTCTGCTCATTATAGCCTGCCTGACCCTGGGGCTGGCACCCTATAATCCGCCCCATTTTCTTGAAAAACTGCAAATGCTCTTCAAGGGACGCCTGGTACGTCCCATTGACTGGTTTGATTTTTTCATGCACGGCATACCGTGGTTTCTGCTTATTTTAAAAGCTGTATTCAGCGTTAAGAAGTAAGTGTTGCCGGGTTGCCATATCCGGCCTGCTTTATCCGTTTTTATACTGTATTTAAAAACTGCAGACTGCTCCGCATCAGCCTATGGAGAAGATGTTTTTGAAACACAAACCATTCCTGTCTGTGTTATTCATTCTGCTCTTCCTACTGGGAGCCGGTTTTCTCTCCTTATCCTTTTTCCTGCCGCTTTATATTGAAAAAAAAATCCTCCCGGATCTTGGCCGTCAATTGTCCAGTTCACTTTCAGGCAGGATTTACTCAATCGGACTGTCTTCAGCAGATTTTGGCGATATATATCTTGGAGACAGACAAAATCCGGCACTCAATATTGGACTCATCCATACTGACTATTCGCTTTCATCACTGAGGACAGGAAAACTTGGGCTAATAAGTATAAACGGTCTCAGGCTGAACCTGAAATACACCGACGGCACGTTCATTATACCGGGTCTGGATCTGGAAAAGCTCAGCTCACAACAGCCTGGCCAATTGAGTTCAGAACAATCAGATACTATCAGCCTAGCTATAATGCCGGACAGCTTCCAGATCCGGAACGGTCTGGTTAGCTTCAATTATGAAGGAGAGGTTTTTTTAATCCCCTTTAACCTGGAGGCAACAAAACAGGGACAGGATGAGGTGACAAGCGTTCCTCTCTACAGTTTTGTTTTAAAAATGCTGCCGCAGGGGGAGAATATTTCTATTGAAGGCCATATTGATCTGGCAACCAATAAAGCGAATATTTCCTGTGCAGCACCCTCTGTGGAACTGAACAGATTTTTGAATATAGCCGGTTTAACCTCTGGCACGATTACAACCGGTAAAGGTTCTTTTTGGGCTCGGACCAGGATCAGCCTTTTGCCGTTTCAGTTTGAGGAGGCAAAGATTACAGGCGATTTTGAGCCAATGCTTTTCAGACAGGTACCGATATCCTTCGGTCCGGCGACAAAAACTCCCGACCAGAAAGCTCCCATTTCCCTTGATCTTCGGTATGAACGGAAGCAATGGCTTCTGAATGCCAGGGCTGCAGTCAGTGAACCGTTTGGTGCCTCCCTGAAACTGAGCAGCTCAACCGCAGAGAGGAAGGAACAGCTGCACAGTTCAGGAATTTTTATTTTCAAACCCCTGGCCCAATCTGACCCGAATCAGCAGTCCAGATTCGCGCAGATTGTAAAAGACTTTCCGGAATTTCAGGGAGATTTTGTCATTGATCTTAATAAAAAAGGGGTGTGGCAGGCGACAATAAATAGTACTGCAAAAGTACCGAACAGGCAGACAGAAGATCTGCATATGCAGTTTAAAAATGCCAGCCTGAAAACAGGTATGCCGACCCTTAGTTTGCAGGGAAAGGGCGATGAGGGGAAGGATGAACTTGACCTGTCGTTATCCATCCCTGAACTGCAGGCACGATACAATGACGCTGCAGTAAGAGTACCACTGGTAAATTTGCAGGCCGCATACAGACGTAACAAGGTCCCGGATCAGGCAGAATCAGCACCTCTCGGCCAGGGCACTTTAAGTATTACCCTGAATGACACACAATTTAACAGGCAGGGGCTGTCAGGCAAGGCAGACATCTCCCTGCAGGGAAATATGGAGCAACAGTTGACCGGGACCAGTGCGGCAGGATCATTCCAGACCGGATGAACGGTAACGATCAATAAGGGTGAAATATTTGAGAGTGACAACAGTATAACAATTAAGACCATTGCGGGAAAAATTCCCTGGCATTGGCCAGTAACAGACACGGAGACCTTCGGCGAAATAAAAGCTGCAGATATAAGCGTGGGTAGCTATGACCTTGGCGCTTTCCTGGGTGATTTGCGGCTCAAGCAAATGACTTACTTCCTGACCGGTTCACATACCGGTAGCTTTATACCTGTAATCATAACCAGGATTTCAGGCAGGGCGGAAATAATGGGATCAGGTCTGCAGGGGGAAATCGAAACGCATATTGATCCCACACCATTGTCTTCGCTGCACCTCGGAAAGTTCCATTCTTCTCTCAATAACGCCTATTTCAGCGGGGTGCTCAGTCTGAAAAGCTTTTTCAGTTTTAACACGACAGGAATTCGGGGCAGGGTGGATGGCAGGGTGCAGCATGGCAGATTTGAAATGCTGGAAAAAAAGTATGATGTGGAGGATATTGACCTATCTTTTGTTCTGCCGGCACTACCGGAACTGCACTCGTCGCCGGCCCAGAAAATTAT
>JAFDBU010000174.1 GCA_019313095.1 Deltaproteobacteria bacterium
TGCAACCCATGCCATTAGTGATGCGGGTTACGAGTCAGGTGTAAAACCCTGGCAAAAAGAAAAAAAAGAGCAAGCAGAGTAAATGATCTGGCAAATAGATTTAAGCGTCCTGTCACTCATCGTTATCTGCGGTTTTGCAACCATCATGGTTAAGGACCTGCTGAGTGCCGCTATCATTTTTGGAGCCTACAGCTTTCTCATGTGTCTGCTCTGGACCGAGATGGGCGCTGTGGATGTTGCTTTTACCGAAGCCTCGGTCGGGGCGGGGGTCAGCACCATACTCTTTATTGCGGCCACATTCCAGACCAGCAGGATAGTAAAGGCAAGAAGGCATGGCCGTCTTATTTCAAAGGTGATAGGTTTTTTGGCAGCAGTGGTACTGGGCCTTGTGTTACTTGCCGCAGAATCTGACTTCCCGCGTTTTGCCGATCCAGGCTCTCCAGCCAGCCTGCATCTTTCACCATATTACATCACTCATACCCTCACTGATACGGCGGTACCCAATATGGTAACCTCGGTGCTCGCCGACTACAGGGGCTTTGACACCATGTTTGAAACGGCCGTTATTTTCACGGCTGGCCTGGCGGTGATCGCCATCCTGCGCCGGTCAAGAAGGAAAGACCCGGAAGAACTGCCAGAGACCTATACTATTTCAGAGGGTTATAAGGATACAATCATCCGTTTCATCAGCCGCCAGCTTGTACCCTTCATGCAGCTTTTCGCCCTTTACGTTGTCGCTCATGGGCATCACAGTCCGGGCGGCGGTTTCCAGGGGGGGTTATCCTGGGGGCCAGCTTCATTTTGCTGGCAATAACGTATGATCTGAAACTTGTGCTTTCCAGGATGAATGAAAAGTGGAATGTGCTGCTTGGCAATATTGGAGTGTTGCTCTATGCCGGCATAGGTTTTGTGTGTTTGCTGCTGGGAGCCAACTTTCTTGACTACTCCGTATTGCACAAGATACTGCCGGCAACCGGGCCGATTATGGCACGTTCGCACGGCATGCTCGGCATAGAAATCGGCGTGGCCATTGCTGTCATGGCAATTGTCGTTACAATCTATGTTAATCTTTCGAGCCACGGTAAACTGGATAAAGGTTTATAGAACTGTTCAGCTGGAAGAATTGATAGGTTATGGAATATTTAATTTCACATTATAATTACTGGATCTATATCCTTTTAATGATGGTCGGGCTCTATGCCATGCTTGCCAAGAATAACCTGATAAAGAAGGTTATCGGCATGTCCATTTTCCAGACGGCCATAATTGTCTTTTATGTCTCCACCGGCGCTAAGCGTGAAGCAACAATTCCGATCATTGCCCATGGTCATGGTCATGATACAGCTCATGCCGTAATAAACGCTGCCCACTACGCCAACCCTCTTCCCCATGTTCTCATGCTTACAGCTATCGTGGTCTCGGTCGGTACCCTTGGCGTCGCCCTGGCCATATGCCTTGGCATTTACCGCCGGTATAACACCCTGGAGGAAGATGAGCTTCAGGAGCAGCTGCAATGATATTGTATAAACAGGCGCCGGCCCTTCTCGTCATTATCCCCCTGTTGAGCGCTTTTGCGATCAACATCGGCGGCTGGTTCAACCACCGTTCCTGTTTCCCTATTGCTTTAGCTGCCATGACGGCCACTTTGGGTGCCTCCCTGCTGACCATTGCCCAGGTTCTTCAGACCGGGCCGATCAGCTATCGCCTTGGAGGCTGGCCGCCTCCCTTCGGTATCGAATATGTGGTTGACCACCTCAACAGCCTGGTGCTGGTAACAATTGCTCTGGTGAGCCTGCTGGCAGTTATCTTTGCCAAACTCAGCGTTGAAAAGGACTTGCCGGACAAGATTCCGCAGTTCTATACCCTCTATGTTCTCCTGGTCACCGGGCTTCTTGGCATGACAATTACGGGGGACGCCTTCAATCTCTACGTCCTCCTTGAAATTTCAGCCCTTACCGGCTACGCTCTCATTGCCCTGGGCGACAACAGGGCCCTGCCTGCCAGTTTCAACTACGTCATACTGGGAACTATCGGGGCAAGCTTTTATCTGCTGGGAGTAGGGCATCTGTACATTATGACCGGGTCCCTGAACATGGGGGACCTCTTCAATATACTGCCAAATCTATATGCGACCCGGGCCGTATTTGTCGCCTTTCTCCTCATTCTCTGCGGCGTCTGGCTTAAAATGGCCTTTTTCCCTCTGCATACCTGGTTGCCCAATGCCTATACCTATGCTCCTTCTGCCGCCGGCTGTCTGGTGGCACCACTGGTTACCAAGGTTTCCGTCTACATCATGATCCGGCTCATGCTGTCCGTTTTTTCATCATGGTATGTTTTTGACGTGCTGGCCCTGTCAGGAGCCATAGTGTGGCTCGCGGTTGCGGCCATACTTTTCGGCTCGATCCTGGCCCTGGCTCAGAAAGATCTCAAAAAGATGTTGACCTATCTCATTGTTGCGGAGGTGGGATACATGGTTGGGGGATTTTGGCTTGCCACCGTTTCAGGGATTACCGGCACCATTCTTCATATTGTCAATGACGCTCTCATGACTTTCTGTCTTTTTGTTTTTGCCGGTATCGTTGTATATCAGACTGGTGGTCAAAAGCTTACAGACCTGCAGGGCCTTTACCGGAAAATGCCGGTGACCATGACCGCCTTCACCATCGGGGCTCTGTCAATGATCGGCGTGCCGCCCACCGCTGGCTTTTTCAGCAAATGGTATCTCATCCTGGGTGCCATAGAGGCGGGCAGCTATCATTTTATGGCAGCACTGCTTATTTCAAGCCTGGTCAATGCCATCCTGTTTTTTAAGATAATTGAAATAGCCTACTTTGAACCAATGACGGATCATCATGGCGGGAAGGTCCATGAGACAGTTATCAGCGAAGCCCCCTTCTCCATGCTGTTGCCGCTTCTTGTTGTGGCAGCAGGGCTTATCGTTATCGGCCTCTATTCCGGTACCATTGTGACAAATATTATCCGGTTCTCGATACCGGCAGGACTCTGATGAATTGAAAAGTGAAAAAATAACAATGGTTAATCAATAGGGTATAACAACAAACCGAAAATAAAATGGAAACCATAATCTCCATAAAACCTTTGCTGGCCGTGCTGGTCTCTCTGCTGGCAGTTATCCCGATTGCTGCTTCCGGCAAGAAACCTAACCTGCGCGAGGGCTGGACTTTCCTGGCGGGCATCGTGAAGTTCGGGCTGGTGGTTTCCATGCTGCCGTATATTTTGCGCGGCGGTATAGTTGAATTCTCAATATTCGAAGTGTATCCCGGCCTGGCCATCAAACTGCGGGTGGATGCCATGGGCATGCTTTTTGCACTGGTGTCATCCTCCCTCTGGATAGCAACCTCAGCCTACTCCATTGGCTATATGCGGGGGCTTGCCGAACACAGCCAGACCCGGTATTTCTGTTTTTTTGCTATCGCCCTGTCCGCGACCATCGGCGTGGCATTTTCGGCCAATCTCTTTACCATGTATCTTTTTTACGAGATGCTGTCCCTTGCCACCTATCCTCTGGTCACCCACCACCAGGATGATGAGGCGCGCTTTTCAGGCCGCAAGTACCTTGGTTTTATCCTTGGAACCTCAATCGGCTTTGTGCTGCCGGCCATGCTCATAACATATTTTGCTGCCGGCACCCTTGACTTTGCCGGCCAGGGCATCATGGCAGGACATTTCCCCAAAACAACGGTTACCGTATTGCTGCTCATGTTCGTCTTCGGTTTTGCCAAGGCAGGCATCATGCCCTTTCATGCCTGGCTGCCTGCCGCCATGGTGGCACCGACTCCGGTGAGCGCCCTGCTGCATGCCGTGGCCGTGGTCAAAGTCGGCGTCTTTTCAATTTTTCGCGTCATTACAGGCATATTCGGCACCGACTTGCTCCTGTCCATGCATCTCGGTACCCTGCTGTGCTATATTGCCGCCTTCACCATACTTACCGCATCACTGGTTGCTTTATCCCAGGATGGTCTCAAGCGGAGACTGGCATTTTCCACCATCGGCCAGCTTTCATATATTGTTCTCGGCGCCTCCCTTCTTTCCCCCAA
>JAFDBU010000175.1 GCA_019313095.1 Deltaproteobacteria bacterium
CAAGAGGATGGGGCATTACGGCCACATGAAAACCGGCAAATTTCAAAAAACATTAACCGCATTTGATGCCATCCATCCCCGCCGCAAGCAGCGGGGCATTGTGGCATGGCCTCGTAAATTATGCCGGGTCCCCAGGGCCCGGCTTTTATTTATGAAGCATTTCCCTTGTCTGTTGAGTTCCCTGTAAAATGATAGTATGTGTCATTCCGAACTGCCCAACATACCCCAACCTGTTATCTCGAACGGCCGTCAGGCCGGAGAGATCTTTTTATTAGATTTCTCGTCGTAGGCTCCTCGAAATGACACCAATTGTGTCATCCGTTTAAAACTTTGTACAACTTTAATATGACAGATTGTGTCGTTTGTATATTTTTGCAAGTGACATTGCTGTAAGAAAAAATCCGACAGGAAAATCAGAATTCTCCGGATTGATTTTACTGGACATGCCTGGCAAAATGGCGCTATTGACAGCCCATTGGAAATTTGTCTGGTCATGAAGATGTTTCAAGGTTTCAAAAATATCTTTAATGCATGCATCGGGCAAATAAGACCGGCAATCAGCCTGGTCTATAAATCAAAAATCAGTTAACGGAGGGTGAAATCCATGTTTAAAAAAATCAGTTTTCTAGTTGTGGCTTCACTGGCATTTGCCTTAGCTTTAAGCCCACTGGCAGCAATGGCCAAGGACAGGCTGGCATTCTCTGGCGGTCCTGAAGGCGGCACATTCCAGTACTTTTCCAACGGTATTGCAACCCGTCTGTCCAAAAACATCGACAACCTTGAGGTCTCCAACATGGCATCTGCCGGGTCACTGGAAAATCTCCGCCGGGTGAACTCCGGTGACGCGGATTTCGGCATTGTCTATTCAGGTGACACCTATCTGGGACGTAACGGCAAACTGACCCAGGACACCAGGGAATACAAGAACGTTAATGCCATGGCCTACCTGTATGGTGCTCCGGCCCATCTTATTGTCAAGGCTGACAGCGGTATAAACAAGGTGGCGGATCTTGAAGGCAAGCGCGTTGCAGTCGGTGGTCCCGGTTCAGGTGCTGCCGGTGCAGCCCAGCGTTATTTCACCAGCCTTGGCCTGTGGGACAAGATGAAGGTTGAGTTCCTCGGCTATTCAAAGGCAGCTTCGGCCCTGGGCGATAACCTTATTGATGCCATGTGGGTCTTTGCCGGCTTCCCGAACTCTTCTGTTATCCAGGCGGCTGCCAGCAACAAGATCAAGCTTCTTCCTCTGGCCGAAGCAGGCGACAAGGCCGGTTTTTTCAAGGAATATCCCTTCTATACCAAGCTGGCAATTCCTGCAAATACTTACAGTGGTGTTGATTATGAAACCGCTTCCTTTCAGGATTCCGCCCTCTGGGTCGCCGGCGATCACGTAAATGCTGACATCGTTTACAAGTCCCTGGCTGATATTTATTCCAAGGAAGGGCTCGGCTACATGGTAAAAGTAAAAAGTACCGCCAAGGCCATGTCTGTTGAAGGCGGTTTGAACGGTATTGTTACTCCGGTGCATCCCGGTGCCCAGAAGTTCTGGGAGGAAAAAGGTCTGACAATTTCTGCTGAACAGAAATAATGAATTACACCTGCAATACTTTACCGCGAAATATTTTTTGCCGAAAAATTAAAAATAGTATAATTAAATCTTTATGATTGCACGGGGCGCCAGGCATTTATGCCTAACGCCCCAAATTCCTTTTAAAAATGACGAGGGGGACAGGGCATGTCTGAAGAGCTTGAGAAAGAAATTGCAAGCATTGACAAGAAAGATCAAAAAAAGCTCAAGAAACTCGTCGAAAAAGACGCTAAAAGCGCCAGGAAGCCTGCCGGACTGTGGCATTGGATAACTGCCCTGCTGGGTGCTTCCATGGTGCTTTTTTATTTCTACACAGCAGGAGTAACCACGGTTGCCACCCAGTACCACCGGGGCGTCTATGTCTTTATCACCTATGTCCTGGTTTTTCTCCTCTATCCTGCCGGTAAATTGTATTTCCGTATACCGATTAACCTGTTCATAGGTTTTGTCATATCTTCAGCTGTCGCACTTTTCATGTTCTACGGCGGGGATACAGTTGCATTCCATGAGTATCTATTGGTCATCAATAAAGGTTGGCGCAGCGGTGGCTTTGGTGCGGCATTGTCTGGCGCTATGCAACTGTGGGCCCTTGGTCTCGGCTCGATAGTTATAACAATCGTTCTGCTGGTGGTCGACAAAAAGATGGCTCAGAAGTGGGACCAGAACCCGACGCCGTCAGATATCCTGATGGCTTTGATCTCAGCAGCGGCCATATACTACTGGGTAAGTGAATTTGAGGCCCTGAATTACCGGGCCGGAGCTGAAACCGAGCTTGATGCCATGATAAGCGTCATCGGGGTTCTGCTCTCCCTGGAGATATGCCGCAGGGTTCTGGGATGGTCCATGACCCTTATCGGCGTTTTCATGCTCTGTTACGCCTATTTCGGTCCCTATTTCCCCGAGGTCATCGCCCACCGGGGCTTTGGTTTTGAACGCTTGAGTAATGCGCTTTACCTCTCAACAAATGGAGTGTTCGGCGTCATGGCCAATGTCCTGGCCACCTATGTGATCCTGTTCATCTTTTTCGGTGCCTTTCTGCACAAGTCCGGCGCCGGGAAGTTCTTTATTGATCTGCCGATGGCCCTGGCCGGCAAGACCACCGGCGGTCCGGCCAAGGTGGCGGTCATAGCCTCCGGCCTTTTCGGTTCGGTTTCAGGCAGTGCCATTGCCAACACAGTGTCCACCGGGGCCTTTACCATACCTCTCATGAAGCGGGCCGGTTTCAAGCCCCATGTGGCCGGAGCCATTGAACCGTCTGCCTCGATAGGCGGTATGTTCATGCCCCCTATTATGGGGGCCGGCGGCTTTCTTATGGCGGAACTGACGGAAACCCCTTACTCCTACATTATGATGATAGCCGTATTTCCGGCCCTGCTTTATTTCTTCTCCGTGTTCTGCATGATCCATTTTGAGGCAAAGAAGCAGAACATTAAAGGAATTGTCGGAGAGGACATGGATCACTGGACTGTTGTGCTGAAGCGGGAATGGTATTTCTCGCTCCCCCTGGTGATCATCACGGTCCTGATGATCATGGGACGTTCACCGGGTTATTCGGCTTTCTGGGCCACAATTTCCTGTATCGGTATCAGCTGGGTAAGAAAGGAAACCAGGATGGGACCCAAAGAGATTTGGGAAGCCATTCTGACCGGCGCCCGGAATACGCTCATAATCGGCGCCACTCTCGGAGTCATCGGTATTATTGTTGGGACCATATCGCTGACCGGGATCGGGCTGAAATTTTCTGATATCATTATATCACTTGCCAACGGTAATCTGCTTCTGGCCATCGCCCTGGTAGCCATAGCGTCTCTTATTCTCGGCATGGGTGTTCCGGTCACAGCCGCCTATCTGATTACTGCGGTGCTGGCAGTACCGCCGCTGGCGGAAATGGGCGTCGTTGTTATTGCTGCCCACATGATTGTGTACTGGTTCAGCCAGGATTCCAACATTACCCCGCCGGTCTGCGTGGCGGCCTATGCCGGAGCAGCCATCGCCGGGTCTGATCCATGGAAGACAGGTTGGACTTCGTTCAAGTTTGCCAAGCTGCTCTATGTCGTGCCGCTGCTTTTTGCCTTCACTCCACAGATCCTTTTTGAGGGCAAACCGATAATAGGACCTGAGATTGATGATCAGATCATGGGAGCATCAGTCCTGAACATTATGGTTGAAAAAGGCCAGGATTTCAAAAAGGGGCAGGAAATTGCCATGCTGCTCGATGGAGAAACGGTCAAGAAGATTGTGGCCAAAAGGGACGGCACGATCAAGGATCTTGTAATATCAAAGGGCCAGCGCATAGAAAGCGGCACAATTATAGCTGAAACCAAGCCCTCACCGCTCATGGTGTTTTCCTCCATGTTCTCTGCGGTTTTAGGCACCATAGCCTTTTCAGCCCTGTTTATGTTTTATCTGATACGAAAAACAAACATCATTGAATGGGTGCTGCTGGCAGCAGGTACCATACTTCTTTTCTGGCCGACATTTATAACCGACGGGGTCGGTCTGGCTCTGGTTGCTCTGGTGGTTATCATGCAGAAGGCCAGGAACAAGAAAGACCTGCAGCTGCAACCCGCATAAGACACATTATATTAGGAGACGAATCAGATGAACCCGTTGCCGGACATCAAGAAAATACTTTACTGTACAGGGATCGGACCCAACTCAGCCTATATCTATCGTCATGCCATGGCCCTGGCTGAAAAATTTGATGCAGTAATTACTGTACTGCATGTCATGGAGACCTTGAAGCCGGAACAGGAGGCTATAATAGACGGCTATATCGGACCGGGCTCTATTCATGATGTTGTGGAGCACGAGGAACAGGATTCCGTGACCAGGATAAAGAAACATCTCCAGAACTTCTGTGCGAAACTGGGCGATGACAGCAGCTGCAGCTATCGGGTAGAGAAAATAATTGTGGCTGAGAGTACTTCCCCTGCTGACGAAATTGTTCAACAGTCAACTTCCATGAAAGCTGATATCATTATAATGGGAGCGCATCGTCGATCTTCCATCCTCGATGCCCTGCTGGGTTCGACTTCTGAAAAGGTTATCAGGAAGTCATCCATACCTGTTTACGTAGTCCAGGTTCCTGCCGGAGAGCAGGCGTTGACTGCATCGGGTATTTAACTTTGCTGCATCCTGCAGCAGTGCACAAACTATCTGCGGGAGGCCTTTTAAAACATGCTGCAGCCGTCTCGCAGATTCCTTTCAGTTTTATTTCCCATTAAGGATTTTTTTCTGTTTTACTGCACCGATAAATAAATTTGTTGCCCCGCTTTTCTGTGAAGTTTAGACTACTTTTTATGCACATAAAATATTTAATCCTGGTATGAGATCCAGGGAATTGTTGACCCGGTTAACCCATTAAGGAGGAAAGTATTATGAGTGATGCCAAGGCATGTAAGAACTGCGGGATAAATTTACCCGGTGATTTTTCCGGTGATATCTGCCCCGGATGCGGCCTGACCTACTGGAAGTGCGGCAACTGCGGATTTCTGGTTACTGCGCCGGTAGGCCCTGACACCTGTCCGAGCTGCAAGGAAAAGTGCGAATTCAAGAATGTTACCTGCTATACGCCTGAGTGCGGCGGCCCCGGAAATATTGACCCAAGGCTTTAATCGGAGCTGAATTAAAGAGGAGGGATCGATGAGAAAGAAAGAACCTGTCCTTTATTTGTTGCTCTTATTTATTATCATGTTTCTCACGGGTGAGATCGGGTAGCATTTCTGGAGTAATATGCTTCTTACAATCCTGGGTGTTATTCCGGGCATGATCCACGTCCTCTGAGTTATTGCCAAGAAGAAGGGAAAGAAACGGGAACGCCCAGAGGTATAGAGGTACGATTGGTAAGGAGTTAGGAAAGCTATGGTAATTCATGATAACGAACAACACACTGTACCGTCATTTAGAACGTAAGTGAGAAATCTTATGATTGCTTTATATGACAGTGTGAGAATGAGCCTGACGGCCGTTAGATAAAACAGGCAAAGAAGAAACTGTTTGGGTTGAAAGGAAGATACAGAAGCACACAGACACAGAGGTAGTTTTAACAATGTAGAAAATTCAGCTTGCAGTCGGGGAGTTGATATGGCGCTGTTTTTAGTGCAGCACGGCAAGAGTTTGCCGAAAGAAAAGGATCCAGACCAGGGGCTTTCCAGGGAGGGTTTGGCCGAGACCCAGGTCATGGCAGAGCTGGCTGTAGAGAATAATGTCCAGGTCATGCGGATAATTCACAGCGGCAAGAAAAGGGCTCTGCAGACGGCAGAAATTTTTATGAAAGCCCTGGAGCCCGAGGCGGGGATCATCAAGACCGCCGGTCTTGCCCCTTTGGATGATGTCACTGCGTTCGCCTCAAATTTAAACAAAGAAGAGGACATAATGATCATAGGGCATCTGCCGTTTATGGAAAAGCTTGTGTCCTACCTGGTTACAGGTTCAGCGGATAACCCTGTTGTTAAGTTTCAGAACAGTGGAATTATCTGTCTTGATACCGAAGACATTTCAGACCCATGGTTTATCCGGTGGGCCCAATATCCCCGGCTTGATTAGCCGGGTAACTCAGGATTATTATGGCCGCAGCCATCCCACAAAAAACTTTTGCTTCCGGCAGCCGATTGGTCACGGCAGTCGGTCTGGGCGGCGAAGGCATGCTGCGGACCAACGGCCGTACTCCCCATGCCCGCAAGGTAATATACGAAGCCCTGAAACTGGGAATAACGTACTTTGATTCCGCTCCGGCGTATCAGGAAAGCGAACTCTATCTTGGTTCTGTATGGAAGGAAAACCAGGCAGCCCGGAAGAAAATTTTCCAGGCCAGCAAGTCTGGCAGACGTGACAGAAAAGGTGCCCTCACTGATCTCGAGAATACCCTGAAACGTCTGCATACCGATTATCTCGATCTCTGGCAGATCCATGACCTCAGGACCAGGCGGGATTTTGATGCGGTCAGCGGACCGGAAGGTGCTTTGGAAGCCTTTGTGGCGGCAAAGAAAGCCGGAAAGGTCCTGAATATAGGTGTAACAGGGCATCACGATCCCATCATTCTGGCTAGGGCGGTAGCTGAATGGCCGGTGGATTCGGTCATGCTGCCGGTAAACCCTGTGGAAGAACTGCTGGGAGGATTTCTTACCACTACATTGACCGAAGCACGTCGTAGAAATATAGAGGTGATCGGCATGAAAATCCTGGGCGCCTCACACTTCATCCTGCCGAAATTCAAGATTACTGCCGAATTGTTGATACGCTATGCCCTGTCGCAGGGTATAACAGTCTGCATTGTCGGCTGTTCATCTCCCGATGAGGTCCAGAATCTGGCCAGGGCAGGGAGCAGCAGCAAAGCCATGACTTCGGAAGAACAAAAACATATCCTGGAGGTATTCGAACCGTATGCCCGCAAGCTTGCCTTTTACCGGGGTGTGATCTGAGTTGCTGACATAGAATAAGGAAATATAGATAAGATATACAGAAAGGATATTTATGAACAGAAACAAGACAGCGATCTTTGCCTTCAAGGGGAATCCCATCTGCTTTGTCCACGTCCTTTTAAACGCAATTGATCTTCAGGAGAAGAAAGGCGAGGTGAAAATAATCCTGGAAGGGGAGGCAACCGGACTTATAGTTGAACTGCGGAAACCCGAACATCCTCTGCATATGCTTTATGAAAAAGCAAAGAAGCTGAATCTCATTGATGCAGTGTGCCGGGCCTGCGCACTGAAAATGAATGCGCTTGCGGCAGCTGAAGCAGAAAATCTCAGAATTGCCGATGACATGGCAGTTCATGCCGGCATGGCACCGTATATAAAACAGGGATATGAAATCATCACACTCTAGCAGCAGAGGACATGCACCGGTCCGGTATGCAGGCACGCTTGCCATACTCGTTATTACGATTTCACTGCTTACTGTAAACAGCTGCACAAAAAAGCAGGAACTGTCACAGGTTCCTGCACGGCAGGGGTGGGTCAGTGATTATGCCGACATACTCAAACCTGAAGATAAAAAGCGCCTTTCGGCTGAACTTGAAGCGTTCGAAGTAGAGACCTGCCATCAGATTTATCTACTCATTATCCCATCCCTTGACAATGACAATATAGCCGAGTTTTCACAGAGAACCGCAAAAGCCTGGGAAATAGGGCAGCCAGGTTTCGGCAACGGCTTCCTTGTCATTATTGCGATGCAGGAAGGGACAGTCCGCATTGAAACCGGTTCCGCCTTTGAATGGTTCGTCCAGGACGGCTCTGCAGATAAAGTTCTCAAAGAGGTGATGTTTCCCCTTTTCAGGCAGGAGAGGTTTGTTGAGGGTATAGAACGCGGCCTGGATGAAATTATGGCAGCAGGCCGCCTTAAACCGATCCCTGATGGTCATAAGCCTGACACCTGCCAGTAAATGATATGAAACCATACCATGCAGCAGCTTCACCATAGATATGTTGCCCTGGGCAGCAGACTGGTCGGCGTCCCGGAGGTGAGCACCCTGGGGGTGAAGCCCAATTTTTACGACTACTCAAAGCTCGAACAGCAGCAGATTTTAAATGCCGCCGTTATTTTATATCCCACCCTTAATTACGCCCAGTTCTTTACCACCATGGGTAAAAGGATTTTTCCCAGCGTGGAGACCTATCTCTATGCTGATGAGAAAATAAAACAGACCACGCTTTTTAACATGCTTGCCATCCCGCATCCCCGGACCAGGTTTTACCTGCAGCGGGATTTTTCGAAGATACTGAACGACTTTGTCTTCCCTTTCATTGCCAAGATCCCCAGGGCTTCAGCCAGGGGCAGGGGTGTGTTCAAGATCGGGAATCCGACTGACCTGGACCAGTACCTGCAGCAGGTAAAGACAGCCTATATCCAGGAATATATCCCCCATGAGAAGGATCTCAGAGTGATCTTGATCAACTATGAGCCGGTACTGGCCTATTGGCGCAGGCGGAGTCATGATGATTTCAGGACAAATTTGTACCAGGGAGGGCAGATAGATTTTGCTGATATACCGGATGATATTATGCCGGTGGTGCAGGATTATGCCCGCCGGTGTAAATTTAATGATGTCGGACTTGACCTGCTTGAGTACGGCGGGAAGTGGTATGTGATTGAAGCGAACATGATGTACGGCCGGGAAGGATTCAAGAAGCAAAACCTGGTTCTCAAGGAAGTTATCCGCAGTAAACTTTTGGCTGGGACTCTTTTGAGCTGATACGTTTTTTTTACCGGGAACTCTCCATTTTAAAAAAACTTCCAGAGGAAATGGATGTTCTATAGTTACTTTGCTGATCTTGTTGTACTGCTGCATGCCTGTTTTGTCCTCTTCGCACTGCTGGGAGGGCTACTGGTCCTCTGGAAACCGCTTATGGCCTGGTGCCATATCCCGGCGGTTTTGTGGGCAGCAGGTATCGAATTCCTGGGCTGGATCTGCCCTTTGACGCCACTGGAAAACATGCTACGTGCTAGGGGTGGGGATACCGGCTATGCAACAG
>JAFDBU010000176.1 GCA_019313095.1 Deltaproteobacteria bacterium
GGTTGTCACCGAATACCTCAGGTTCTATCAGTATGACATCAGGTATTTCTGTCGGTCTAAATTTCACTCCTCACTCCTCACTTAATAGTCCTCAAGATTCGGTCCTTTTCTTTTCGCTCCTTGCTTCTGCATTATACATTTATCATTCTATATTTATTTCACTTCCAGATTTCCGCTTCCATTAGGTGCAGCAGGTACTGACCGTAACTGTTTTTGGCCAGAGGTTCGGCAATTTTCCTTACCTGCTCAACGGTTATGTAACCCAGGCGATAGGCAATTTCTTCCAGGCAGGCTATTTTAAGCCCCTGGCGGTCTTCAACGACCTTAATAAAGTTGGCGGCATCAAGCAGTGACTCATGGGTGCCGGTATCCAGCCAGGCAGCCCCGCGGCCGATCAGTTCAACATGCAGGTCCTTTCGGTTCAGGTAGGCCTTATTGACATCGGTTATTTCAAGTTCACCCCGGTGCGAAGGTTTGATTTGCTTCGCAATCTGCACCACATCTCTATCATAAAAGTAAAGGCCGGTTACTGCATAGTTCGATTTCGGCTGTGAAGGTTTTTCCTCAATGTCCAGGACTTTTCCTTTTTCATCAAAACTTATCACTCCATAACGCTGCGGGTTTTTTACATAGTAACCGAATATGGTGGCCCCTTTCTTTCTTTTGGATGCACTTTGTATCTGTTCAGGCAGGCCGTGGCCAAAGAAAATATTATCCCCAAGGACAAGACAGACTGGATCATTATTTATGAAGGTCTCACCGATGATAAATGCCTGGGCCAAGCCCTTTGGTTCTGGCTGTATGGCATATCGCAGGGAAATGCCCCATTGGGAGCCATCATCCAACAATCTTTTAAACTGGTCCTGATCTTCAGGCGTGGTAATAATCAGTATATCCCTAATGCCTGCCAGCAAAAGTACCGCAATGGGGTAATAGATCATGGGTTTGTCGTAAACCGGCATAAGCTGTTTGCTGACAGACCTCGTAATAGGGTATAAACGGGTTCCGGAGCCGCCGGCCAGTATGATGCCTTTCATGGATTTTCCTTTCAGAAAAATAGTTAAATACCAAAAAATAATATTATAAATTGTTATGACTATAATACTTATTAACCGTTTTTGGAAACGAGGGCAATAGGAAGAAAGTAGTAAGAAGTAAGGAGTCAGGAGTGAAAATATTAGGACTACGGACTGGATACAAAAAGTGAATGAAAGTGGTCTTGGTTGGCTATTATAGACCGGTCTCGAAGTCCTTCAGGGGCTTGTGCGTATACTTGTTAACCGTTTCCAGAAGGGTTCCAGGGGTTTCGAGGAATTCCCCGGCAGGTTGGGAAGAACCCTTCAGGTCTTCGTTGAAGGTCGTGATAAGATTAAAGTGCTTCCAGCGGATAAGATAATAGTAAATAATGCTGGTCAACTCGGTAAAAACAGTGACTTCAGGAGCTTCATCCCTGTAGCTTGAGCGTTCCAGTTTGTCAACCGACAAGGTCTGGGTTTCATAAAAGCTCTTCATGAACTGCATTTCGGCCGGCAGCCGTATCTCAACGCCCAAACGTCCAAGCCGCCTGATGAGCCACTTGAGAAAGGTCTGACCTGTTTTGGCCAGAGGATAAGGAATATAGATCTCCCGCGGCGCCTTGACATCAAGGTAGCTTTTTATCGCCTTAATAATTGCAACAAGTTCCACCGGCTCTTTATCTACAAAATTGAAGGTCTGCCCGGTAAACTCATCCCGGTTCTCCAGAATATGGTTTACAAACGGCGGGATCTTCTTGGAGTTGGTATAGGAATGGAATACACCTGGCTTGCTCAGCATGAACTGCATGGACTGGTCTGCAATGGAAAAAAGCAGCCTCTGGAATCCCTGGATTTTGTGATCATGCTTGCCGTAAACAACCGCCAGACGGACGATGCTATAGTCAAGCCCCTGGGTCTCATGCATATATTCCAGGGTTTTTTCGGCCAGCAGCTTTGATTTTGCATAATTGGAGAGTCTGGGGCTGAGTTCAACGCGATCCTCTTCAGTAACATTTTTACCCATTGGCAGTACCGCGGCAGAGCTGAAGTGTATATAGGGGATCTTCATCTGCATGGCCATTTTGGCCAGTCTGACGGCGCCCAGATAGTTTATTTCATAGGCCAGCTGGGCATCGCTGTCCAGCGGCGCAATGGCGCAGTTGACGATAAAGTCAGGCTGGTATTTTTCAAAATAACTTTTTATATCCTTTGGCTGCCGCAGGCTCAATCTCTTGCTGTTGGGGCCGAGAACCTCTATATCGCCTACCTTGTTGTTGAAATAATGCATCAGGGCGCCGCCGATAAGGCCTGAACTGCCGATGATGATGCCGAGTCTCTTGGTGGTAATATCAAGCCTGGACGAGGTATCCTTGAGGCGGGTGAGCAGTTTGCTGGTGCTTTCTAGGGTCGCTCCTTCCTCTTTCTGCACCTTGTTATAAAAATCGCAGCGTTTGCAGGCCACCTGTTTCCTGGCAAAAGATCCCTGTACTGTGCCACCGCACAAGGTGCCGGCCACCACCCAGCAGGCCCGGCCGGAATTTATGCCGCCATGTATCCTGTCCAGCCTTTTTTCACTGGCAGCAGGACAGACGCCCAGCTGCTTGATCTTGGCGCCCTTCGGACCCCGGCCGCATTTCATGAATTCCCAGCAATTGAGTTTTTTATCAGTCATACCAAATACATAAACAGGGTTATTGGTCTAAGGCAAATAAAAAAATTAATTAATCTCATAACACTTCCGCCTAGTAGATAGAACAGGCTGTTCTCTGTTGATCATATCAAAATATATTAAAAAGAGTATATCCAAATACTACATTTTTTTAATGTTCATTTTTATCAGCAGACAAAACTGCAGCTAATTATTGGATAACAAAACAATCCATTGATTGACAGACAGCTTGCACAAAAAAGGACCCAAAAGTGCAGCCTATCACTTGGTTCGACTGCGTCGAACTGCCCTGCGTTCCTCAGAGCGACCAAAAGTTTGAAAACTACCACCCCTTAAGGGCTATTCAAACAGGTCAAACTCCTGTTTCGGTCACTTTTACGATACCCGGCTGCGTGAAATGTTTTAAAAAAAACTTCTTTTCTTCCTGCTTTTAAAAACCTTTTAAGTAGCGGAGTATAAGTTGTAGAC
>JAFDBU010000177.1 GCA_019313095.1 Deltaproteobacteria bacterium
ACAGGAGATGGCAGGTTTGTTGTGGTTGACGGACAGGATAACACCACGCCCGTTGATCTTGAGCTGCATGAAGTTCTTGGCAATATCCCCCAGAAGACTTTTTATGATAACCGGCAGAAAGAAAGACTTGCCTCACTTGAGCTGCCGCATGACTTGACTGTGGAGAGCGGCCTTAACAATATTTTACGTCTTCTATCAGTTGGGTCCAAGCGTTTTCTGACCAATAAAGTGGACAGATCCGTTACCGGACTTATCGCTCAACAACAATGCTGCGGACCATTGCAGGCAACTGTAGCGGATGTCGCTGTCATTGCCCAGAGCCATTTTGGCCTGAGCGGTGCAGCAACCGCAATTGGTGAGCAGCCCATCAAGATGATGGTGAATCCCAGGGCGGGTGCCCGGATGGCGGTCGGTGAAGCACTCACCAATTTGGTGTGGGCCAGAATCGACACACTGGAAGGGGTAAAATGCTCAGCAAACTGGATGTGGGCTCCCAAATTACCGGGAGAGGGCGCTGCACTCTACGATGCGGCCTGCGCTATGCGCGATGCCATGATTTCGCTGGGCATAGCAGTTGACGGCGGCAAGGACAGCCTTTCCATGGCCACCCGTGTTGGTGAGGAAACTGTAAAATCACCAAGGGAGCTGGTCATTTCAGTCTATGCCACCATGAAAGACATTTCCAGGGTCATTACACCGGATATTAAGAAACCCGGTGAAAGCTTCCTGGTATTTGTCGACCTGGCTGCCGGACAAAATCGTCTGGGAGGATCGGCACTGGCCCAAACCCTGAAGCAGACAGGTAACGCATCTCCGGATCTGGATGACCCCGGCCTGCTGAAAAAAGGTTTTCTTTTTATTCAGGAATGTATTGACAAAGAACTGATTCTTGCCGGGCATGATAGAAGTGACGGTGGCCTTATCACCACAATTCTAGAAATGGCATTTGCCGGCAACTGTGGTCTTGATATTGAGCTTGAAGGAGCTGGGACGGCCATTGTCCATCTTTTTTCTGAAGAACTGGGACTGGTTGTGGAGTGCGCTTTAGAAAAGAGGCAGGAAGTAGTAGCAATGCTCAGAGAAAAAGATATACCTCATGCGGTAATTGGCAGGACAACTGCAGAAAAGCAGATAAGTATCAGCTTTAACAATGAACCGGTTCTGGGCGTGAGCATGCAGGAGCTGCGTCAGATTTGGGAGGAAACAAGTTTCCGGCTTGAAAAACTACAGATGAACCCGGACTGTGCAGTCGAAGAAAAACAAAACATTTATGACCGAAAAGGCCCCCGGTATACTTTAAGTTTTACCCCCAAAGAGACATCGCAGGATATCCTGGAAAAGGTTGAAAAGCCAAAGGTGGCAATACTGAGGGATGAAGGCAGCAACAGCGACAGGGAAATGACCTCTGCTTTTTATGCTGCCGGTTTTGAGCCCTGGGATATTACCATGACAGATCTTCTGCAGGAAAGGATACCCCTTGATGGGTTCAGGGGATTGGCGGCAGTGGGAGGATTTTCTTATGCCGATGTCCCGGAAAGTGCCAAGGGCTGGGCCGCGACCATCCTCTTCAACGAGAGATTGAAAAAAATGTTTGATGAGTTTTATTCCCGGCCAGATACTTTTTCCCTCGGGGTATGCAATGGCTGCCAGCTTTTTGCCCTGCTTGGCTGGGTGCCCTGGCAGGGGATTGCACCTGGAGACCAGCCGCGATTTTCCAGGAATGTTTCGGAACGTTTTGAATCCAGATGGTCAACTGTAAAAGTACTGAACAGCAGGGCAATTATGCTGAAGGGTATGGAAGGTCTGACTTTCGGAATTCATGTGGCCCACGGTGAAGGACATCTCCAGTTTCCGGATGGTACAATTTATGAAAGGATCCGCAATGAGAAATTGGCTGCCCTGGCATTTGTGGATGACGAAGGTTTGGAAACAGAGATGTATCCCTTCAACCCCAATGGCTCGCCCGGTGGTTTAACCGGACTCTGTTCAAACGACGGCAGGCATCTTGCCATGATGCCCCATCCCGAACGTTCCTTTCTGAAATGGCAGGCCCACTGGTTGCCTGAAGAAATGAAAGCGGAGCTGACAGTTTCCCCTTGGCTGCAAATGTTCCAGAATGCGTATAACTGGTGTATGAAGACAGAATAAATACAGGTGAAAAGCTGACCGTAATACCTAAGTGTTCGGGACAGAACTGCGGATCATTATGCCATACTTTTTTATATGATTACGGCGCATTAATGAAGGGATTTTCTTTGTCGGCATAAGTGAACAAAACAATGATTTCAACCGTTGTTGGAATATCGATTGGATTCTCGATAATAGAATACACCAGCAAGAAGCCGGCTAAAATAAACCAAGCTCATTACTAATTCAGATCTTTCTCAATCATTACTGAAAATGTCTGCTCATCCGGGGCACCGGGGTGCAGTTTTCAGTTAATGATAAAGGTTAAATTAGCATTTACGCCTACACTATCAACTTCTTTCATATCTTATTGAACAGCAGAAAAATACTTCCTATTATCAAGGCACAGGGCAAATCGGCCAATATCAAGTTCGAGGGATGCGGCATCATTCATCAGGTCATCTCTACTAATATTCGTTTTTTTGTAATCAAACAGGATATCCTGAAATTCCCAAAACTTATTTTGATCTCCGGCGCATCGAGCTGCCATGGCCAGATAATCAGCTCCCCTGTGCTTCGGCAAGGGGTAATCCTTGAAGATCCATCTGATCTTACCTTTATACTTTTCTTTAATTTTTTTGTCATAACGTGGGCCTTTCGGTAGGAAGGACAGAGGTAATCAGAAAAATCCACGCTGGTTACCTTTGCATCAAAAGGCCCCCAGGAAGGACTGTCTGTGATGTCGACATTAGCGATTGGGAGTTTTGGCTATTGATACAGATTCGTAACGGCATATTTTTCAAGCAGGGAGTTATATAATCTCGTATCGCCTTATCTCTGTTTAGATTGATAAGATAGGCTTCAATCTGTTGTTTGATTTCTGGGGTGCTTTTTTTATGCCTGACAATTTATCAAGATTCTGATGATAATATGCATCTATATCGGCTATGGTAACTTTGGGGGCATTTTCTATTATTTTTGCGGATAGCTCTTGGGGTGAAATCCCCTGATTTCGAGCTTCCAGTTCAATCTAGTCTTTTCAGCACCAGGACATCAAGCTGTCTAAAAATATATCTTTTTGAAGCAAATAACGGCGTCCTGCAATCTGGGCTTCGATTTCTATGTTGAATATTGGCACATCCGCCACTATTGCAGCAACGTCATTTTCTTTAAATTCAGAGGCGTTGTTCCCATCTGTCAGTGCAGGCTGATGAATAAAAAATTCAAGAAAAACATAGGTAAAAAGGCAGGCAGTGGAAGATTGCCAGATTTTGGTTCGATGAAAAACAGCGCCTGTCAAAAAGAGTATTACAACCAGGATAAAAATTCAGAATACACAGAAAAATTGGTGTTTGACCATCATCTCGACCAGTAGAAGTTCAAATCCAAAACCGCCCATAGTCAGCCAGAACAAGAATTCTTTTGAATTGAAAAATGATGTCGTAATCAGAACCAGATAAAAGAAGATTCCAAATAGGAAATGAGGACGGTGAATAACCTAAACGTAAGGGTGTTTCTGCAACCATCTCCAAAAAGTCCGAAAAATTCAGCAAGCCA
>JAFDBU010000178.1 GCA_019313095.1 Deltaproteobacteria bacterium
CCGCCGGATAAAGTTCCGGCCTGCCTGGCCAGGGCTAGATAACCCAGGCCGACATCCTTAAGGAATGATAACCGGTCCATAACCTCTTTTATCACCGGTTCGGCGATTTTTTTTTCTCTGGTTTAAAAAGAAATAGCAGGAAGCTCCAGCAGTAACCGGTCGATACTCATCAGGGTCAGGTCAAAAATATTCCAGGGACCAATGCGCACGGCAAGGGCTTCAGGTTTCAGCCTGGCTCCCTGGCAGGATGGGCAGGGCTGTTCATTCATGAACTCTGAGAGTTCTTCCCGTACCATTGCCGAAGATGTTTCTTGGTAACGACGGGCTAACTGGGGCAGGATTCCCTCAAAAGAAGTTTGCGCTGTCAGGCGCCGCCTTTCTTTCTGGTAACGGAACATGATCTCTTCAGTGCCGGTACCGTACAGGACTACCTCTTTTGCTTTTGCAGACAGCTTTTGAAAAGGGGTGTCGACGCTGAATTTATAGTGCGCAGCCAATGCCTTGATCATCTGGCCGATATAACTGTCAAGCGAGCGGTAACCCCATGGGGCCAGGGCACCTTGGCTCAGGCTAAGGTCCGGGTCGGGCACTACAAGCTGGGGATCGAAGAACTGTTTTACTCCCAAACCCGTGCATTCAGGACACGCACCCTTGGGGTTGTTGAATGAAAACAGCTGGGTGGTGAGGTCGGGGAGGCTTCTGCCGCATTCTATACAGGCGGCTTTTTCACTGAACAGGGTTTCCTGGTTTTCAGATGGGAAATTCACCAGCAGAAAACCTCCGGAAAGTTTCACTGCTGTGCTTGCTGAATCAGCCAGGCGCTGTTCAGCTTCGGGCTTTATAACAATCCTGTCAACTACCACCTCGATGGTATGCCGCTTATTCTTAAGAAGCGTAATATCTTCATCAAGGCTTTTAATTTCACCATTGATTCTCACCCGGACAAAGCCTTCCTTGCGGAGATTTTCCAACAGATCGCGGTGTTCACCCTTTTTGCCGTCCACCAGCGGGGCAAGCAAAATTACCTTCGTGCCTTCAGGCTGCAGCGACAACGCGTTAACCATATCTTCAATGGACTGCGAACGGATCTCCTTTCCGCAGTCAGGACAATGAGGTCTGCCGGCCCGGGCAAAAAGCAGCCGCAGGTGATCATATATTTCCGTGATAGTGCCTACGGTGGAACGGGGATTGCGGCTGGTGGTCCGCTGTTCGATGGAAACAGCCGGCGACAATCCTTCCAGGGAATCGACGTCGGGCTTGTCCATCTGCCCCAAAAATTGCCTGGCATAAGTTGAAAGGGACTCCACATAGCGCCGCTGACCTTCAGCGTAGAGAGTGTCAAAGGCAAGAGTTGATTTGCCGGAACCGCTTAATCCGGTCAGCAGGACAAGCTTGTTCCTGGGTAGATCAGCACTTATATTCTTGAGATTATGCATCCTGGCGCCGCGGATGCTGATATATTTCGGTTCCATGATTTACATTAAGAATTGGGAATTGAAAATGAAGAATGGAAAAGATTTTTCGATATTTACGGGAATTAATAATTTTGCAATTTACATTTTCAATTCTAAATTTTCAAAAGTTTTGCTGCGAAAAAGCCGTCCAGGTCATCCTGACCCGGGAGGGTCCTGAAAAATCCCTGGCTGTCAACGAGACGGAAGCAATTTTCAGGCAACACCTCCCTGCTGTCAGCAAGTTCAAACCGTGGATTGGCAGCAAGAAAAGTATTTATAACCCCGTCATTTTCCTCCGGCTCAGTGGAACAGGTGGCATAAACCAGATTTCCGTCTGCGGCAAGAAGCTGAGCAGCTGTTTCAAGCAGGGTCAGCTGTTTTTCCTGGTAACGGACCAGGTCAGCAGGACTCCTGTTCCAGCGGATGTCAGGGTGTCTTCGGATGACACCCATGCCTGAACAGGGAGCGTCTATCAGTATGCCATCGAATTTTTCTCTGTTACCAGGCAGCAGTGAATCAAGGGCTCCTTCAACAATAGTCACTGTTTTATTGAGCTGCAAGCGTTCAAGATTCTCCTTTAGTTTTATGACGCGCCCGTGATTCGGTTCAACACCGAACAGACTGCTGCCTGATGGAACTAACTGGGCCAGGTGTGAAGTTTTGCCGCCCAGCCCTGCGCAGCCGTCAAGATATTGTTTCCCCGGCTGCAGCTGTCCAAGTATCAGGGCTACCAACTGGGCTGCCTCATCTTGCACCTGGAAAAAACCTTCTTTAAAACCTGGAATGGCAGCGACCGGCCCGTGATAATCGTGAAGCTTTATGGCAAGCGGGCTATATTTCCCAGGCACGGCCTGGAGACCGTTTTTTTTTAGTTTTTTCAGCAATGCACCAGGTGTGATTAGAACTGTATTTACCCGCAACCATAAAGGCGCCTGAGTATTGTTTGCCCTGCAGAGTTTTTGGGCTTCAGAATCGCCGTAACGTTTTTTCCAGCGGTTAATGAGCCATTCCGGATGACTCAGCCTGGCTGCTTCAGGCAGTGAAGAAATATTTTTTTCAGACAAGGGCGTAAGGATATTCTGGTGCTCTCTGTCCACACTGCGCAGCAGACCGTTGACAAATCCGGTCAGCCATTTCGGCTGCTTCATGTCCTTCAGAGCCTGAACAGTTTCGTTGACAGCTGCTGAAACAGGAATCCTGTCCATGAAAAGCAGCTGCAGGATACCTATTCTTAAAGCCTGGAGAGTCCGGTTTTTTATTTTGGGCAACGGGTGTTTTGAAAATTTACCGGCGACCCAGTCAAGATAACCGCGCCAGCGTATAACATCATAAACCAGGGACATGACCAATTGTCGGTCACGTGGGTCAGCTAAAATCATTTTGGTAATGCGCTGCTCCATGATCTGATCCACAGGCAGCCTGCTTTCTTCCCAACTGCAGAGGATCTCAATGGCAGCGTATCGGGCGGAGCGGGTTGTTTTTTTCATCGGAATAACATTTTGTTTGCGCCTAAATTTTTATAATTATGCTTTTTCTCGACCCCGCGCCCACTATCTCAATCCTATTACAGACGCAAACCTCCCGGTCTCCTTCTCCCTGCGGTAGGAAAAATAGTCCTGATTACATTGGGTGCAGATTCGTGCCGCATATATATTTTCAGACCTTACACCGGCTGAGCAGAGCTGGTCGTGACTGATGGCCCAGAAGTCAAAATAGTTGGGCCGCACCTGGTAGTCATGGAATGATTCGGGCAGTTCAATAATAAAATTGATAAACTCAGCACAGCATGGTCCCAGTGAGGGAGAGACTGTTGCGATAAGGTCAGCCGGGTCAGTTGCATAGACCTGATTCATGGCTGAAACAGTCATGGAAATAATATCAGCCACACTTCCGCGCCAACCGGCATGGGCAATGCCGATAGCTCTTTTTTCAGGATCAAAGAGCATTACAGCCTGACAGTCGGCCTGCTGGATCATTAATCCAATTCCGCTTAGATTTGTGATCAGGGCATCAAACCCTTTAACTTCAAGGTCTTCGACCGGTTTTTCTTTGACGATATAGACATTGGATCCATGTACCTGGCCGGCGGAAACAAGGTGAGCACAGCTGAGACTTTTTTTGATTCTTTCTCTATTGGCCAGAACATGTTCAGGCCTGTCGCCAAGTCCGAAGGAAACATTCCGAGAGTCCCAGGGTGCCTGGCTGACACCCCCTAAACGATTAAAAACTCCATGAAAAAGTAAAGGAGAGGCAAAGGCCGGGAAAACGAGCATGTTGCCGTTTGGCTGCAAAAATTCAATTGCATTCATCTTCATCCGGGTCCAGAAGAAACGATTTTATGGTTTTATCGCGGCGTGAGAGTAGGGTGTCGTGGCGCCAGTCTTTATCATCCTGCCGCGGATAATCGACAATAGCATGAAGCCCCCTTGATTCCTTACGGATTAGACTGCTCTGGACAATAAGTTCAGCCACTAGGGAAATATTACGCAGTTCGACAAGGTCAGGGGTTAGAAGATAATCTCTGAAGTGATGGGCAATTTCCCGAAGTATGGGAGCCAGTCTTTTTTTAACGAGTTTCAGGCGTTTTTCACTCCGCACGATACCGACATAGTTCCACATCAACCGACGTATCTGATCCCAGTTATGGCTGACCAGAACCTTTTCGTTAATCATTTTTGCCTTGCCGGTCGACCATTCAGGTGCCTCATAAAATGATGTTTGAGCAATTTTTTCCTTTTGCCGCTCACATTTCAGATACGCCTGGTGTGCAAAAACAACCGCCTCAAGCAGGGAGTTACTGGCCAGACGGTTGGAGCCGTGCAGACCTGTACAGGCTGTTTCGCCTAGGGCAAAAAGATTTTCAATATTTGTTTGGCCCCACATGTCAGTCATTACACCGCCGCACATGTAATGGGCTGCAGGTACAACCGGGATCGGTTCCCTGGTGATGTCAATGCCAAGAGAAAGGCAGGTCTGGTAAATGGTCGGAAACCTGCTTTTTATATAGCCGGCGTCCTTGTGGCTGATATCAAGGTAGACACAGTCATCGCCGCTGGCCTTCA